>JAAYXZ010000067.1 GCA_012515635.1 Elusimicrobiota bacterium | reverse complement strand
TCAGCCCTCAAAAGATATAATCTCCTGCATAAAGAACAAGGGATTACTCAAAATAGATACCAATCCGCTGAGATTTATCCCTGAAGCGGACGTGATATACACAGATACATGGATAAGTATGGGGGAGGAGAAAGAGGCGGAGATAAGAAAGAAAATATTTCAGCCGTATCAGGTGAATAAAAAACTGCTAACAGACGCAAAAGGCGGGTTTCTGTTTATGCATTGCCTACCTGCGCATAGGGGCTGGGAAGTTACAGATGATGTGATAGACAGCGAAAACTCTGTTGTCTTCCAACAGGCGGAAAACCGCCTCCACTCCCAGAAAGCGCTTCTCCATTTTTTATATAAGCCATTATAAGATGAACCATAAGAAACGGATAACAAAAGTAAGAGATTTCATAGACAAGAGACGTTTGTCTGCTATTATTATAAAAAATCCTTCCAATATCTTTTACCTTACAGGTCTCCTTGATATAGAGGGAATTTTAATCATTGACGGAAAAGAGATGACTTTTTTTGTCCCTGCCCTTTATTATAACGAGGCAACAGACCTTGCCTCCTTCAAGATAGAGATGGTTATATATAAGAGAGACGCCTTTATAAAGTTTTTAAAACAATATAAGAGGATAGGATTTATAGATACAGAGATTACATTCAGCGGACATAATGCTTTATCAAGAGAGAATATCATTGTTCCTTTGCCGGATTTTATAAAAGACATACGCAAGGTTAAGGAAGCGCCCGAGATAAAGAACATAGAGAGGGCGTTGAAGGTTAACAGGCGGGTATTTAAGGATATAAGAGAGTTTATTGAAAACGGCGAGAAAGAGACAGTTGTTGCTGGGCGGATACATTATCTCATCAGAAAATATGGCGGAAGAAAAGAGGCATTTGAACCGATTATCGCATCAGGTGTCGCCTCTTCCTACCCGCACCATACAAACAGGGATATAAAGATAGTAAAAGGCAAGCCGGTGGTAGTGGATGCGGGGGTTGACTATAACGGATACAAGAGCGACCTTACAAGAACGTTTTTACCGGGATATCCCGAGAAACGGTTAAAAGATATGTATAAGATACTGGAAGATGTTCAGAGAAAGGTTCTGGACTTTATACAGGGAGGTATGGTCGGCGGCGAGATACACAGGTATGCGGCGGGGCTCTTAAAAAAACGGGGGATGGACAGGTATTTTGTTCACGGGCTTGGGCATGGTGTCGGAATAGATGTCCATGAACTCCCTGTTCTTGCTCCGGGCAGCAAAGACATAATAGAGAAAGGATGTGTTTTTACTGTGGAGCCGGGCATCTATTTGCCGGGGGTAGGCGGTGTTCGGCTTGAGGATATGGTATTATTGACATAAACAGCAAGTTATGGTAAAATAATACTGATAAGCAATGATAAAAAAAGAAGCAAACAAAGGCGTTGCGATGATAGTTGTGTTGGCAATGCTGGTTATTTTTGCCGCGCTGATAGTTGCTGTTGTATTATCATCTACTGCCGCTATCAGAAGAGCGCATTTTTATCAAGACAGGGCTGTGGCTGTCCAGATAGCGCAGGCAGGGATACAGGACGCCCTGTATTGGCTAAACGAAAAAGGTTACCCTTCCTGTAATTACCCATGCACCAACTTAGAAGATACATCTCCTTATTATTTGCAATATGACGGAGAGTACAAATATTTTCAGGGCTTAGAAGCAGGAACAAATACTTGGACATCTGCGACACCTACATATAATCCATCAGATATCCCCGGAGGAAGTTGTATTGTTGAGTTTGAAGATAAGGCGGACTCAGATCAAGACACTATTACCGCAACAGGAGAGTATAAAGGAAGACGCGCTATTGTGAGTGTTAATTTGCGCGGGGATAATGGATATAACCACGATCATGAGACCAAAGAGCGTTGGCTTAGAGATTTTGACGGGGAGTTTACTGGTAATGCAACATGGGGTGTCCCTGAGGCGTTCAATAAACACACAATATATGCAAAAAATGTTGCG
>JAAYXZ010000066.1 GCA_012515635.1 Elusimicrobiota bacterium | reverse complement strand
TCATCCCAACCGCCATCCTCTAACGGTGCGGCAAACGGTGTGATAGCGCCTTTCAGTCCGTCAAAAGCGTGTGTCCATGAAGAAGCGCCTGTAGATATGTCTATCGCTGTCAGTTCTAATGATTCTATATCTGACATACTGCCTATAAGATATAAGAGACCTGTCTCCCTAAGACACAACACCTCTGTTCCGGGAACTATTGTCTGGGGAAGGGTCGCCTCCCATACAGTCGTATCCGTTAGAACGTTATAGCGGAAGATTTTGTTGTAATCTGTCCCTGCACCTGCAAAGATGATATCTCCGCCTCCGATGCTTACTGATGACCAGGTTGTGTCTGCCGCGGGAGTATCACTCAATACATCTGCCGTGATTTCCTTGACCTGTATGCCTTCGCTGTCTCTTATCTCTGCGATATATTCACTTCCCGCGCCACAGAGAACTATGCTGTCAAGGGATGTGGATATTTGGAGATTATCAAGTAAGGAGAGGTTATAGAATGTGCCCTCAGGCGACCAACCCTTTCTTGTGTATCTATTCTCTGTAAAGTAGTAACTGCGTAAAGATTCACCATCAGTGAACACTATATCCATTTTGTTATCTGCTGAGTTAAATATTCCTGTCAGAACATCTTTGCCTGTTGTGCCTATTGTATAACGCTCTGTTATCACCAGAGGGTCTATAACAGGGATAGAAGAGGAGATATAATCTCTTGTATTGCCCCTATCATAGCCGCCTTTCAACCAGCCGCCTGAAAGAACAAAGTTCTGGTCTGTCTTGTCTTCTTCCAGACCATTATATATCAGCGCAGAGGGGATGTTATTTTTAAGAGCAGGGACCACAAAATAATATCCAAAAGGGTTTAGTTCTGTGAACTCATAATAGCCGTCAGGGTTTGTTAAGGTTTTTTTGTTTGTATCTCCACTCAATAATACAGATATCTCTTTTAGCGCTGACCCTTTATAGTCCTTTATGTATCCGCTGATTACTCTATCGCTGGCAAATGTTTTTGTTGCTTCTGCTCTATTCCCTGCATTATCAAATGCCTCTATCAGAAGTTTTTTAGTCCCTTCGGGGATTAACATTTCATCCAGATAGGAGAACCAGTCCGCTCCGTTAAAGGAATACCTTGTCTTATCAGAAGCAACACCGGATATTTCATCCAAAACATCAACGGAGAATCGCTTTTCTCCGTAATTTATATTTATCGTAATTGAAGGAGGGGTTATATCCACCTTGCAATTATTAAACTCTTCCGATGCTTCATTGTTTTGTCCATAGATATCTTCCGCGCAATCAAATGCTTTCACATAAAGAGTTTTGCCTTCGGGTGCTGTGAATTCAATCTCTTTCACTGCAGGAGCGCCTTCGCAAGAGATAATATTCCATAAGGTCTCCTTATCTGTCTTATGTTGCACCTCTTTAATACCAGCATTATCTGAAGCAATGATTTTTATTGTCGGCTCTGTTCTATACCAGCCGTTTTCGCCATCAGGAGTAAGGGGGGTTATGGAGACCATTATATTAGGAGGTGTGTTATCTATAAGAAAAGCATCTGATACTTTTGGTCCATATTTTGAGTGGTCAATTGCACTACCTGCTATTACTTCTACTCTAGCATTCTCAAAAGTATGACCTACAAATTCTTCATCCATTGTATCCACAAAAAGATGTCTCGTTCCTCTCGGCAATCTATTGTCAGCACTAGGTATGGTTTGTTGCCAAGATTTTGTCGTATTATTCCACCATAACCATTCATCACCTGTTTCCTGTTCAGGATCATAATATTTCACACTCCATAAACAATCTACTGGCTCTTCATTTGTATAATGCCACTCAATCTTTTGAACACCGCACCACTTTGAGACAGCAGACGGATTGATTATTTCAATGGACTGAGAATACAGCATTGAAGAAAAAATAAGAAGTGAAAAGAAAAAGGACAACAAAAATCCCCTCTTGTTCATTTTACCATCCTTTCGTTTGTTGGTTGGGTTATTGTTGTAGTGCGGGCATTCTATCACGGAATAATATTTTCTCAAAATCCTGTGTTATAATTGTAATGTCTGTTAATACTGTTTTTTATTTGACTATCTAACTTTGAAATATAAATAAGCCAAAGATTAAGCAGATAAAATAATAGTCGGCAAAAAACAAAAGAGAGGTAATATGTGCTTGGCGATACCTATGAAAGTAATAAAAGTAATTAACAAAGAGACCGCTGCTGTGGAAAGCAATGGTATAGTTGTTAAAGAAGTGAATATCCAGTTTTTGGATAATGTGAAAACGGGCGACTATCTAATTATTCACGCAGGATTCGCTATAGAAAAAATCAACAAAAAAGAAGCGGACAAGACACTGAATATTATAAAAGAGATGGACGGGCTATAAATCAATGAAATACATAAATGAATACAGGAAGCCATCAACCATAAAAAAGATAGCAAAGGAGATACACATTGCGGCAGAACAAATCCCTCATACGGTTAACTTGATGGAGGTCTGCGGAACACACACTATGACAATAGGACGCTTCGGGATAAGACAACTCCTTCCGCAAAATATCAAACTTATATCAGGGCCAGGATGTCCTGTATGTGTTGCCCCTGATGAATATATTGATACCGCAATAGCGCTTTCAGATAATACTGACACGATAATAGCAACCTTCGGGGATATGGTAAGAGTACCCGGTTCTTTCTCTTCCCTTGAAAAAGAACAGGCAAAGGGGAAAGATATACGGATAGTATATTCTCCGCTGGAAGCATTGGATATAGCGAAAGGTAATCCGTTAAAGAAAGTTGTTTTTCTTGGGGTCGGATTTGAAACCACAGCGCCCACAGTAGCGCTGGTAATAAAAAAGGCGTCTGTCAGCGAGATAAAAAACTTCTTGGTTCTCGCGGGACACAAACTTATAACGCCTGCTATGGAGGCCCTGCTGGAAGACAGAGAAGTAAAGATTGACGGGTTTATCTGCCCGGGGCATGTAAGCGCTGTTATCGGGGCTGTTCCATATAAACATTTAACAAATCTTTTCTGTGTCCCCTGTGTAATCGCAGGATTTGAGCCTGTGGACATCCTTGAAGCAATTCTTCTTCTCATAAAAAATTTATCAATAAATAGCAACAGCGTGGAAATTCAGTATAAAAGAGCGGTTAAAGAAGACGGGAACCGAAAGGCGCAGGAAGCAATGGAAGAGGTGTTTGATGTAGTGGACTCTGAATGGAGAGGGCTAGGAATGATAAGAGAAAGCGGATTGGCTATTAAAAAAAAATACAGGGATATAGACGCTAAATATGGATTACCGGTCAAGTTAAGGAGAAGCAAAAGCAGGAGCGAATGCATTTGCGGCGATATACTGAAAGGGAAAAAAATTCCACCTGCTTGCAAATTATTCGGAAAGGCATGCACACCCGAGAATCCGATAGGTCCCTGTATGGTCTCTTCTGAAGGCAGTTGCGCCGCTTATTATAAATATGGCGGATAATCTTCGCTTTCATTTCAATAAAGAAAAAGAGAGGGTTAAGTAAATTATGGAAAAAGAAAAAATATTACTTTCTTACGGAAGCGGCGGAAAGTATATGCATAATCTTATTAAAAAACTTTTCCTGCCTGCATTTAACTCCCTTGCCCTTTCCGAACTCGGGGATTCTGCCGTGTTAAAGAAAATAAATGCTGGGCAGGAACTCTGTTTCTCTACCGATTCATATACTGTTGAGCCGTTATTTTTCCCTGGCGGCGATATAGGTAAACTCTCTGTATGCGGCACTATTAATGATATTGCTGTTATGGGAGCAAAACCGCTCTTTCTTTCCTGCGCAATCATAGCGGAAGAAGGGTTAGAGATGCAAGTCCTTGAAAAAACAGTTAAATCCATTGCAGATACGGCAAAAAAAGCAGGTGTGAAAATTGTAACAGGGGATTTTAAGGTAGTGAATAAAAGCAAGGCGGACAAAATATTTATAAATACATCAGGCATAGGAGTGAGGAGACAAAATATACGTATAGGAAAAAGTTTTATACGGAACGGGGACAGCATCATAATAAATGGCTCTATAGGGGAACACGAAATGGCAGTGCTATCGGCAAGAGAAAAATTTGGATTCTCCTCTGGAGTAAAAAGTGATTGCGCTGCCTTAAACGGGTTGATAGAAGGCATACAAGAGGTGTCTGACAATATCCATTTTATGAGAGACCCAACAAGGGGCGGTGTTGCAACTACATTAAACGAAATAACAGACGGACTCAAATATGGGATGCTTTTGGAGGAAGAGAAGATTCCTGTAAGTAAAAAAGTTTCTGC
>JAAYXZ010000065.1 GCA_012515635.1 Elusimicrobiota bacterium | reverse complement strand
CACATCCTCTTTGTTTACGCCCGCTGATATGATTAGAATTTCTGCGAACAGGTCGTCAATAAGATTATCAGGGGAATGGGTATCGGTGTTTAAAACAAGAGGAAAGCCGTATTTATACCACATACGGACGACATGCCCGTTGGATAAACTGTGTCCTCTCCTTGCAGAGATTTCAAGCGTTACTTGTTTTTCCGCCGCAAGTTTTGCATCCTCTTCCGTAAGAATTCCCGGGTGCGCAAGTATATTTACTCCTGCCTCAATAGCAGCGCGATTTGTGCCTTTCAAGACAGGTTCAACGATGGTCTCGCCGTGAACAACAACAAGTTTTGCGCCTGCCGTTCTTGAGAGTTGAACGAGTTCCTTTATTTTAGAGGGATGGACTTGTGTTATCTCCGCTCCGGGGATAACCCGTATATTCATGCTTGTATTGATGGAATCTGCCGCTTTTACGATAGACGAAATAACGTTCTCAAAATTAGAAAAGTCAATATGGTCTGTGATGCCCAATATTTCATAACCCTTATCTTCCGCTCTTCTTGCAAGTTCTGAAGGCAGAAGGGCTCCGTCGCTTAAAAGAGTGTGCGTATGAAGGTCAATCATTCTGTTCTCCTTCCTCCACTGAGTCTTTTTTAGTGAAGTGTATTCCGTGAACGACAACATCAACATTGCCAACTTTCAGTCCTGATATTCGCTCTACTTCTTCTTTTATCATTTTTTGTATATGGTATGTAACTTCGGGGATATTTGCGCCGTAATCAATAATGACACGCAGTTCAAAGTTTACCTCATCCTCGCCGACCACGATTTTAATACCTACATCGGATGTCCTTTTTATCCATTGAATTATACCGCCCATAATGCTTGTGGAAATCTTATGGACGCCCGGTACTTGTTTTGCCGCCGTTGCCGCTATTGAGGCAAGCACCTCATTGTCCACTTTTACCTTTCCATATTGTTCGTCCATCATGCCTCCTTTTTTTCCTGTTCCTGCTCTGAAGCGAGAAAGTTTTCAAGCCATTTTGTGCTGTATCTACCGCTTAAAAATACGGGATGGTTGAATATCCTTTTATGAAGAGGCACTGTTGTGGCGACTCCTTCAATTTGTATCTCTTCCAAAGCGCGTTGCATTCTGTAGATTGCTTCAGTTCGGTTCATCCCGTAAGCGATGAGTTTTAATATCAAACTATCATAGTAAGGAGGAATTGTATACCCTTCGTATATGTGCGTATCAACCCTTATTCCCGGACCGCCGGGAAGTATAAGTTTTTTTATCCTGCCCGGTGACGGCATAAAATTTCTTGAAGGGTCCTCAGCGTTAATTCTGCACTCAATCGCATGTCCCCTTATAGTGATATCTTTTTGTGAAAAGGGGAGTTTGTCTCCGCGCGCAACAAGAATCTGGTGTTTTACCATGTCTATGCCCGATACAAGTTCAGTGATGGGATGTTCCACCTGTATTCTTGTGTTCATTTCAATAAAATAAGGGTTGTTGTCGGAGTCCGCAAGGAATTCCACGGTTCCTGCGCTTTGATATCCGATTCTTTTTGCCAGGCGGCTTGCATACTTATACAGTTTTTTTCGGAGAGGCGCGCTTACAGAAGGAGAAGGGCTCTCCTCTATCAGTTTTTGATGCCTTCTCTGTATAGAGCAATCTCTTTCAGGGAATACAACGATATTGCCTTTTTTGTCCCCTAAAAGTTGTATCTCTATATGTTTTGGACGCTCTAAAAATTTCTCTACATACAGGGCGTCTTCCCCGAAAGATGCCTTTGCCTCTTCCTGACAGGTGTTCCAAAGTTTTACAAACTCCTCGATAGTATTTACTTTCCGCATCCCTCTGCCGCCTCCGCCTGCGCTTGCTTTGATGATAACAGGGAATCCGATTTTTCTGGCGTGGGCTAAAGCGTCATTCAACATATTTTCTTCATATCCTGCGATGACAGGTATTTTATAACTCTTTGCAGTTTTTCTGGCAAGGGCTTTATCGCCCATCAATTGAATATTGTTTGAGGTGGGACCTATAAACGTGATGCCTGATGCCTTGCATATCTCAACAAACTGTATGCTCTCTGCAAGAAAGCCATATCCCGGGTGGACTGCTTGGGCTTTGGTAATCTCTATGGCTCCGACGATAGAGGGGATATTAAGATAACTCTCCGAAGCGGGTGCGGGTCCTATGCATATCTTTTCATCAGCAAGTTGGACAGGAAGCGAGTCTCTGTCCGCTTCTGAAAAACCGATAACGGTGGACAGTCCGAGTTCTTTGCAACTTCGGATTATTCTTAAGGCTATCTCTCCCCTATTGGCTACAAACACTTTTTTGAACATCGTTATTTGTCTTTATCCTGTGGGGTATCCGCAGGGGAAGACAGTTGAAGGATGAAAAGGACCTGTCCGTATTCTGTCGGTGTGGCATTTTCAATTAAAATCTCTTTAACTGTCCCGTTATAGTCCGATTTTATCTCGTTCATTACCTTCATTGCTTCCACTATGCATAGGGTGTCGCCTTTCTTAACCTCTGACTCAATCTCCACAAAAGGCGCGCTTTCAGGGGATGGCGCCCTGTAAAAGGTGCCGACAAGCGGCGCCTTTATATATACAACATCTTCAAGTTGTTGGGCGGGCTGTTGGTATTCTTTTAGTATATCTTCTTCTGCAGATACCTGTGGCATCTGTTCTATGTTATTTTGCGGTTGCTCGTTTTTAATGACAGCGCTTTTCTTGCCCAATACGAGGGAAAAATCCCCTTTTCTTACCTCTAAGTAATCCAGTTGATACTTTTTCATAAACTCGGCATATGGTTTTAATTCTTCTAAGTTCATTTCATCTCCATTGTTTTAGACGCGGGTGATATATTCGCCTGTGCGGGTATCAATCTTTATGGTGTTGCCGACTACCACAAAAAGCGGTGTCTGGACGATAATCCCTGTCTCAAGTTTCACTTTCTTTTTTCCTCCCTGCACAGTATCTCCCTTATGTCCCGGTTCTGCTTCAATCACTTTAAGGTCCACACTAATAGGAAGTTTTATATCAAGGATTTTACCATCGTGAAAAAGTCCTGTGACTTCAAGGTTTTCTGTAAGAAATCCTTTCTCCTCTTCAAGGGCTTTTTCGGGAATCAAGCACTGTTCGTAAGAGTTGTTATCCATGAAATGGTAGCCGTCAGAGTCCCTGTAGAGATAAACAAGCGGTTTTTCATCTATATATACCGGATTGATATCCACATCGGACCTGAAAGTATCCTGTAAAATTTTTCCTGTTTGTATATCTTTTGCCTTAAGGCGGACAAGTCCCCGTCGCTGTTGTTGATGAGTATGTTCCGCATTGATAGTTATATAGAGAGTTCCTTCGTATTCAAATACATTACCTTCCCGCAAATCTATCATCTTCATATAAACAATCTCCCGTAAGTCCTAAATCAATCTTTTGTTACCGCATTCTGTTTTTTTAATCCAGCGGCCTTTCTTCTATTTTATACTTGTATCCCTTAAAAAGCAAGATTAAAGCAGGTAAAAATGATATAATGGAGAAAAACAGGGGGTATAATGAAAAAGGTATTCTTGTCGCCTTCCACTATAAATCTATACAGGGAATGCCCGAGATGTTTTTATCTGCATATGAAATATGAGATAAAGAGGCCCAGAGGACCGATGCCGTCCATTGCGATAGGGTTGGACAGTGTCTTTAAAAAATATTTTGATTATTACCGTTCCTTAAAGGATATACCGCCGGAATTGAAAGGAGAGATGGACGGACATCTTATAGAGCAACTGAAAGCGACATACTATAAAGATATAAGACAGGGGTATACCCTTCTTGGAAAATTAGATGATTGTCTTGTAACGGAAAGAAAGACATATGTTCCTCTTGACCACAAGACAAGGGCGAGTGTTGCTGCCAGCATACATCCTGCATATCAGTTGCAGATGGAACTATATTGTGTGCTGCTTGAGGGCAATGGGATGAAGACAGAGGATACAGCGTACCTTCTTTATTACTATCCCTTAAATGTCAGTCCTGATGAAGGAGCGGGTAGCATTATGTTCGGGATGGATATAAAAAAGGTGAATGTGGATATGGGGCATGCAACCGTTATTCTTGAAGATGCGATAACCTGTTTTGAACAGAAGAACCTTCCAGATGCTTCCGAAGAATGTGAATATTGCAGATGGGTGGAAAATGTGAATGAAAAGAGTTTGTCGGCAACCACAGCGCTTCTTAAAACAAAGAGAGAACTACCTGTTCCTGAAGAGACAGAAGAAGAGACCAAAGATACCTTGTTCTGATGACCAATATATTGAAAAAAACAAGGCAGTTTGCGGAGGAGAGAGCCCTGATTAAGGGGGGCGATAGAATCCTTATTGCTGTCTCCGGCGGACCTGATTCGGTATTCCTTTTTTATTTTCTACAATATCTAAGGAAATTTTTTGATATCTCCATTGCAGTTGCCTATATTCACCATCATCTTAGAGAAGAAGCGGACGAAGAACTTGTTTTTGTGAAAACATTAGCCGGCAAATATAAGGCGCCTTTCTATTTCAAGGATATATATATAAAAGGCAGTTCAGGTATTGAGGAAAAAGCGCGTAAAGAAAGATATAAGGCGCTTTACAGCATAGCTCGGGAGGCGCAGTGCAATAAAATAGCAGTTGGACACAACCTTGATGACCAGGTGGAGACAGTTATTATACGTTTTATAAAGGGGACAGGGATAGCCGGGCTTGGTGGTATTTTGCCTGAGAAAAAACTTTTTCCACGGACTGAAATTGCTGTAATAAGACCGATGCTCTGCCTTGAAAAACAGGAGATTTTAAGGTTTTTGAAAGAGAAAAAGAGAGAATACAGGATAGACGCTACAAATCTTTCCACAAATTTTTTCAGAAATCAGATACGCCTGGAGGTAGTGCCGCTTCTCTTACAACATAATCCGCAGTTTAAGAAAAAAATAGCGCAGTTGTCTTTTCTGCTTCAGGATGACTTTGCTTTTCTGCAAAGAAAAGGGTATGAGGCATTTGAGAGAATTTTTACAGACAAAGGAGATGCCTTGAATATGGCAGAGTACAGGAGACTTGATGTATCTCTTAAGCGAATGGTCGCAGGTCTTCTTATAGAAAAAATCACAGGAGCCCCTTACAGGTCTTACAACAAAATAAGGCAACTGGTAGAGTTTCTTGACCAATACCCCGGCAAGAGATTAAAAATAGAAAAACTCCCTCTCTGTTAATGGGGTCGGGTCTTGCTTTTTGTATTTTTCTCTTTCCTCTCCCTTGAGTGGCTACCTTCCCTCACTTCTCTCTTCTCTTCCTTTTCCCCCTCTCCCTTGAGGGGAGAGGGCTAGGGTGAGGGTGAAAATTATTATCAATGTAGCGAAAGGCAAGGGTGCTTCTCCTCTCTTCCT
>JAAYXZ010000064.1 GCA_012515635.1 Elusimicrobiota bacterium | reverse complement strand
TGACCGGCTTTATTACGGAGATATCGTGACCTTTTGAACATAAGTGGTTTCCGTATTCCAAGAGTTGCCTGTTAGGACCGCTTGGCCTTTTATCTATTGAACAGAGAATATTCACTCTCATTTTGCGCCAACATCTCCTTTGCTTTATTATAGACCTCGTCAACCATTATTGCTTTCATACACTTCATATCCGCGCATATCTTCTTATAACAAGGATTACAGCCGACTGCTTTATAGATATATTCCGCCCCTTTGGGGCAGATTATAAGAGGGTCTGTGGAGCCAAAGATGCCTATTGCCTGTGTTCCTGCGACTACTGATATATGCAAGGGGCTGGAATCCATAGTAATAACGAGAGACGCCTTTTCAATCACAAGGCAGAGATTATGAAAATCGGTCTTATCCGTTAAATTTTTAGGAGTGTTTTTCATTCTGGATATTATGCTCTCTACATATTCCGATTCACCCGCGCCTATAAAGAGAACCTCGTATCCGTCATTTATAAGTTTATCGGCAAGTTCTGCGCATCTTTCATTTAACCATCTCCTTGCAAGATAACCTTTGGTAGTTAAAGGATGCATTAATACCCACTCTCTACTTTCATTTAAATTCTGGTCCTTTACAAAGTTCGGGAAACTTCTTCGTTTTTCTTCTGGAATCCAAAGTTTAGGTCTTGTTGTATGTCCTTCAATGCCCAAAAATTTTAGTATGGAAGGAGATGGTTTTGCGGAGGGGTGTTTTGCCTGCTGCTTTTTTGTTCTCCTCTTTATTCCCTTTGTCAGAAACAATCTGCCCGCCCTTCTTCTGTAAGACCCATATCTCTTTTTACCGCCTGTAAGAGAGCAATAAAAATTAGTTTTAATATTCCCTTGAATATCCAAGACCATATCTATCCTTAATCTTCTCAGTTTCGTAAATATCCTTAAAAGTTGGAAAAACTTATATCCTCGCGGTAAAAAGAATATTTTTGTAAAGACGGGGGATGCATCAACAACATCCCTGTAAATCTCTTGGGTTAAAAGGTAGATACTATCTTCGGGAAAGTTCTCTTTAACGGTCTGAAAAAAAGCGGAAGCGCCTATCATATCTCCAAGCGCGCCTGTCTTTATAATAAGTATTTTCATCTCTGTTCCAATAATTCGTTATAGACATCAAAGGTATCGCTAACTATCTTTTGTAGAGAAAATTTTTGTAAGGCGCTCTTTTGGGCTTTTTCAGATATTTGCCTGAAAAGAGAGGCGTCTTCTATAAGTTTTTTAATCTTCTCTGCTATCATATCTGCGCTGTGCGGACTAACAAGAAACCCTGTTTCTCCATCCTTTATCAACTCCGGTATTGCCCCGATATTTGTTCCTATTACAGGCGTTTTAGACATCTGCGCTTCAATAACTGTCCTTCCAAATCCTTCGGGCTGTATAGAAGGCGTCACAAGTATATCTATGTGTTTTAACGCTTCTTTTGCATCCATCTGCCGGACACCTATTATATCCGTTAAACCATTCGTTTTTATCCATCTCTCCAATTTGCTTTTGTATCTTGAACTCCCTGCGCCTATTATTAGCCCTTGAAATTTTATGCCTTCTTTGTTCAGTTTTTTTAATGCTTGTAATAAATAAAAATGGCCCTTGCCTTTTGTGAACCGGGCAATCATACCCACTCTGACAACAGAGGACGCAACCTTTTCTATATTAAGAAAATCTTCTTCCACCCCATTATAGACCACCCTTATTTTCTCTTTAGGCGCTTTAAGATACTCAACAGCATACTCTTTAAGCGCCTCACTTACAGTTATAACAATATCTCCTTTACCTGTTGGTTGGCTATACAATCTTCGGGAATAAAAGTTATGGATACTGGTAACTACCGGTATCTCAGGAAAATACTTTCTGGCATAATGGACCACCCAGCATGGAAAACGGCTCTCCGTATGTATAATATCGGGGGTCTCTTGCTCTATCAGTTTTCTCAACCTTTTAACTGAACGGATAAAAACAGCAGGGTTTTTTTTATCCATCGGGAGGTTATATAATATCGCGCCTTTACTATGTAAAAACGGTAATAACTCACCGGGTCCGCTTGCTATAATAACCTTGTGTCCGAGTGAAAGCGCCTCTATGGTAAAATCATAAACAGATTTCTCTATACCGCCGATACCCATAGAGGGAAGGACTCTTAATATCTTCATAGTCCAAGGAAAAGCGATTGTTCCGCCTCGTCAAGAAGCAACATTGATGCTTTTATTACTTCTTCAGGGGTTATTTGTTTAATACACCGGTAATCATATCCGCATACTCTCTTTTCATTGCAGGGAAAGCAGGAAATATCGCTATAAACCACTATGTTCTTTGTTCCAATAGGACCATATCTGTAGTGGCTGGTAGGCCCGAATATTGCAACTGTCGGGCAATGCATAGCGCTTGCAAGATGGAGAGTGCCTGTATCATTTGTGATTACCAGTGATGCTCTTTCAAGCAGAGCCGCAAGTTGTTTAATGGTGGTCTTGCCCGCAAGGTTAAACACCCTTTCGTCGTCAATAAGCGCATTTATTCTGTCCCCTATCTCTTGTTCCTGATTTGCTCCGATAATGAGTATCTTCAGTGAATCATAACTTTTGAGAAGCGCTTTCCCTACCTCTGCAAGTTTCTCTTCCGATAATCTCTTCTTTTCATTACCGCCAGGGTTAAAAAGCGCTATTCTGTCAGATGGTTTTATGTCCATTGTCTTTAAGAGTAAGTCCGCATTATCTCTCTCTTTTTGAGATATCGGAAAATGAAGGGAGATGTTTTCTTCTTCCCCGAAATAAGGAACAAGAAAATTGTAAAGCCGTTTCGCTTCATGGGTGTAGGTCTTCTCCGAAAAGAACTCCTGCATAAAAAATGTAAGGCGGTATCTGCCCTTGATAAAAAACGGGATTAAGGAGTTTTTAAAATCAACTATAAGGTCGTATCTTCTGTTTTGGAAGGAATTTACCAGTTTTATTGTATTAAGAAATCTGCGGAATCCTTTACCGCCTTTAAAGAGATAGTAATTTGAAAACCAAGGATTGCCGTCAACAAACCCAATTGCCCGCCTCCCGACAATAATCTCTATCTCCGCATCTTTGAATGTCTCTCTTATCTTCTTAATGGAAGGACTGATTAAAAGGTTGTCGCCTAAAGACCCCGGACATATCAGTAGTATCTTTTTTATTTTTTGCTTTGTAATATCTCTTGGATGCACCTTTCCGCCTCGTTCAAACATATAAACTTTTTGTCTTTTATCTCGTTTATTTTTTCCATTAGGGTATTCAATTTATCCATTGATAGGTATTCAGCATAACCTTTTTCTTCCATTTTTTCAATAGTTTTATCAAATATCAGTTGCTTACCCTTCTTTTTCCTTTCTACGCCGAGTATCACCACTGGTCTGCCTGAAGTAACTGCTTCAGAGACCATATTGATACTGTCTTCTGTTACAAGAATGTAGTCGCAAACAAAAAGTATGTCAGGGTAAAAGGTGCTTTCAGAATATCCTGGGAACTCCGCATATATAAATGCGCTGTCATCTTCTATCTTTTCCCTTATGAAAGATACAACCTTGTTCTCCGTTCTTCTTGAAGTGGTTATTATAAAACTATATTTGTCTTTAAGCGCTTTTAGCCCGCGGAATAACTCATCAGCCCATCTTACCGATATTGTATAGTTCTGGTCATCCCCGCCTATGAGGACTCCTATCACTTTTTTGTCTTCAGGCAATGTTAAAAAGGGCTTTATTTTTGCGCTCTTTGTCTCCAGCATTTCAGCGGTTATACAATTAGGAGCGCCCATTGTTACTATCAGGTTCTTAAGATTTTTATCTCTCAACCTTAAAAAATCGTGGTAGGGAATAACCGCAAAATCAAAAAGTTTAAGAGGAATTATAGAGGGAACCATAATATTCACAGATACCGCTTTTATGTTTTTTGATATGATAAGATTAACGGGGGAGAGGACAGAGCCGGCAGATATAACAATATCAAACCTTTCCTCCCAGATATAATTTCCTTCTTTTAACAGGCATCTCAAGAAAAACTTTCCGCACCTCCATAATCTTAAAACGCATAGTAAAGAAAGTAGTTTGGTTGCCAGAGGATATCTCCCTGTTCTTGAAGGGAGAGAATAGGAAGGACCTTTTAGAGAAACATTTAAAAATCGGATATCGGCTGTATGGAACGCCTCTGCTATCCCAAGAGATTGGTTCAGGTTCCCCTTAAACCCATCATTCAACACCAAAACCCGTAAGTCAGGTTTTGCCTCTTGCATTGTTAATCCCCCTAAGAAAGGTTTTTATCTGTCCTATGGTATATTTTCTTGAGTGTAGCAGCGAGGCAAGGAGAACCGCACTCGCTTTACCGTATATTACTACATCTGCCATATGCTGGAGTGTTCCCGCTCCCCCTGAAGCAATCACAGGAATGTTGACCGACTCTGCAACCGCCCGTGTAAGCCCGACATCATACCCCTGTTGTGTCCCGTCCATATCCATACTGGTAAGCAAGAGTTCGCCTGCGCCAAAATCCTGAACTTTTTTCGCCCAAGCACAGACATCAAGCCCTGTAGGAGTTCTGCCGCCTTCCACATAGACCTCCCATTTGTTCTCGCCTGTTTTTTTAGCATCTATAGCAACTATAATATGTTGACTGCCAAACTTTTTTGCTCCTTCTTCTATAAGAACAGGGGTTTTTACAGCGGATGTGCTTATAGAGATTTTATCTGTCCCTGCATTCAAGAGTTCTTCTATATCCTGCGTTGTTCTTATACCGCCGCCGACTGTCATCGGGATAGAGATTGCTTCCTTAACGCTTTTGACAACACCCAGCATTGTTTGTCTACCTTCAACGGTAGCGCTGATATCAAGGAACACTATCTCATCGGCTTTTTCCTTGCTATAAAAAGAGGCATGCTCTACAGGGTCGCCTACCTCCTGCAGGTTCTCAAAATGAACGCCTTTAACCACCCTGCCGTCCTTAACATCCAAACAAGGGATTACTCTTACTGCAGTCATATATCCTCCCTTATGATTTTTGTTCCCCTCTAACTCTAATCGTCTCCCTGAGAGAGAACAACTGAGAAAATAAGGTTATTTTATTTCTGTGTGGTATTCCTG
Organism: Elusimicrobiota bacterium; assembly: GCA_012515635.1. Classification (GTDB taxonomy): domain Bacteria; phylum Ratteibacteria; class UBA8468; order B48-G9; family JAFGKM01; genus JAAYXZ01. The sequence goes on along the minus strand of JAAYXZ010000064.1, from coordinate 1,537 downwards.
GATGCTCTTTACGGTTATCTCTTTCTCTTTTAGTTTTCTTATAGCAACAAGTGTCGCTCTCGCACCGGGCATTGTTGTTATGAGAGGTATGTTTCTGCTTACGGCAATACTTCGTATTGAAGTAATATCTTTCTTTGGCTTTTTGCCTGAAGGGGTATTTATAATCAAAGATATTTGGCTGTTTTTTATGTAGTCCAAAACATTGGGACGCTCTGCCTCATAAATCTTGGGGATTATTGTTGTCTCTATCTCATTCTCTAACAGAAGTTTCCCTGTCCCCGCGCTCGCAAGTATTTTGAACCCCATCTTTTTAAACCCTTTGGCAATGGGGATAATTGCTTTTTTGTTCTTGTCTTCTACGCTGATAAACACAGAACCGAAGAGGGGGAGTTCCTGCCCTGCCGCTATCTGGCTCTTTGCGTAAGCCATCTCAAATGTTGTGTCTATTCCTATAACTTCTCCCGTGGACTTCATCTCTGGTCCAAGGATAGTATCAACATTAGGGAATCTTATGAAGGGGAAGACGGACTCCTTCACAGCAAAATATTTGACCTTAACCTCTTTTGTGAACCCAAGTTCTTTCAGTGTCTTTCCTGTCATAATCTTTGTTGCAAGTTTGGCAAGAGGAACATCTATCACCTTGCTGATAAAAGGGACTGTTCTTGAGGCGCGGGGATTAACCTCAAGAATATAGACCTTGTTATCTTTTACTGCATACTGGATATTTATAAGCCCTTTTATATGCAGTTCCAGCGCAAGTTTTTTTGTCGCATTTACTATCTCTTCTATAACTTTTTTGCTCAAACTATACGGGGGCATAACCATTGCGCTATCACCTGAATGGACACCCGCTTCTTCAATATGCTCCATAATACCGCCTATTACGCATAGTTTGCCGTCGCATATAGCATCTACATCCACTTCCACAGCATCTTCAAGGAACTTATCTATAAGGACTGGCCGCTCCGGTGAAACATCAACCTCATCCTGCTTAAAGAACGCTTCAAGAGATGCTGTGTCATATACTATCTCCATCGCCCTTCCGCCAAGGACATAAGACGGTCTTACAAGAACAGGATACCCGATACGGTCGGCTATCACCTCTGCCTCTTTGAAAGAAGTAGATATTCCGTTAGGCGGCTGTTTTAAAGATAGTTTTTCAAGAAGGTCTTTGAATTTTTCTCTGTCTTCAGCAATATCTATAGCTTCAGGGCTTGTCCCTAAAACTTTGACACCTTCTTTTTGCAAGGATATTGCTAAATTAAGGGGGGTCTGTCCGCCGAACTGCAATATAATGCCTTCCGGCTTCTCTCTATCCACAATATTAAGCGCATCTTCAACTGTTACGGGTTCAAAATACAGACGGTCGGATGTATCATAGTCGGTGCTTACTGTTTCAGGGTTGCAGTTGACCATAATGCTCTCATACCCCTCTTCTTTTAAGGCATAAGAGGCATGGACGCAACAGTAATCAAACTCTATGCCCTGCCCTATCCTGTTAGGACCGCCGCCGAGTATTATCACTCTGTCTTTTTTG
>JAAYXZ010000012.1 GCA_012515635.1 Elusimicrobiota bacterium | reverse complement strand
TTATCTTTCACATATTCGTTGGAATACGCCATTGTTTGAAGGTCAAATATGCTCGGAGCAGAATATGAGATCTCTTCTGGTTTAAAACCTGCGTCCGTAAGGAAATCCGTAACTATCTTTCGTTTATCAGTTATGCGTTTATATAAAATAGTCAGGTCGTTGCTGGTCTCCTGAAAGGCAATCGGCCATATGACAAGGTCTGCGTCAACATCGCGTTCTGCCAAGCCGCGCACACTCACCACACTCTGCGGTCTTCGGCTTGCTTTTAACGATACTCCTAAAAATATGCCTGCAACGGCAATGCCTAAACCAATACAAAGCCCTAATGTTAAGGCAAAGTTTACAGATTTTTTCTCCATAACTTACCTCCATAAATATAAAGCAACCTCAATTTTGTTTTATCCCGTTAAAGAATTTTAGCATTTTATCAACCTGAAAACAATAAACAATTTCTCTGTTATAATAGTTTCGGAAAGGTCCTAAATAAGAGCGTTTTTAGAATTTTTTTCGCCGTTAAAAAGGAGATAATTGAAGTTTTGAAATCCCTGTCTTATAATATCTTCATTGCCTCAAAACTATTAAAATGGATTATATGATAAGGAGATGATATGGATAACCGCGTCTTTTGTCTGGGGATAATTGTAGGGGATTTTTTGGGGAAACCTGTAGAATCTGTCCCTGATAAGGGAAAACTGACATTGACAGACAGGGTGGAACTGCAAATTGGCGGATGTGCTGCCAATACGGGTATAGTGCTGTCAAGGCTTGGAGTCAATGTTTCAATTACAGGGAAGGTGGGAGAAGACAATTTAGGCAGATTCCTTGAAAGCAAACTCAGAGAAGAAGAAAGGGTAGATACATCCCGGATAAAGACAAGTAAAGACAAATCCTCATCAGGGACAATAGTTCTCGTCCATTCCGATGGAGAAAGGTCTTTTATCCACTCCACTGGAACCAATAGTGATATCCGTTTAACTGATATTGACTTTGAATATATGCAGACATTTCCATTGCTGCATATAGCCGGCGCTTTTCTTATGCCTGGATTTGATGGCGCGCCTCTTGCCGAAACACTTAAAAAAGCAAAGAATATGGGGGTTATCACATCTCTTGATACTGCGTGGGATGCTACAGGTAAATGGCTGCAACTTCTGGAAGAAGCACTGCAATACACCGATTATTTCCTCCCGAGCATTGAAGAAGCAAAGATGTTGACGGGACAAAAAACACTTGAGGATATTGCAAAATTCCTTATGGATAAAGGAGTAAAAAACGTAGGATTGAAAATGGGCGGAGATGGTTCATTTATATATAATGAAAAAGAAAAACATAGATTTCCTGCCTTGAACCTTGATGTTGTGGATACAACAGGTTGCGGGGACGCTTATGCCGCTGGATTCATCGCAGGCATAGTTAAGGGCTTTTCCTTTGAAAAATGCGGTATGTTGGCAAATCTTGTAGGCGCAAAGACAGCCACCACCATAGGCGCCACCACAGGAATTATATCCTATGATAACACATTAGAATTCGGAAAAAAGCATGGATATAGTTTTTAAACTTTAATTTCAAGTTATCTTTATATCAGTAGACGTTTTTACCTTAACTTTTCCGTTTTTTATATCCACCCTGATATCCCCCGATATAGTTGGAATAAATAATTTCACAGAGTTAATATCATGTGTTATCGGGAGTTTTTTTATCCTTGTCCAATCCTGACTAACAGGTTTTATTCCTCCTATAAGTTCAATCAAATGCACTATAGGATGAGCGCTCCACGCATGACAAAGAGAGATATAACCCGGCTCAGGGTTCCACATCTCCCAACAGGTCGTTGCGCCATTGTTCACCATATATCCCCATCTATCTCTTATAAAACTTATTAGCTTGTTCTCATAGCCGCCCACTTTCTTCAATGCCTCTATAACATAATAATAAAAGAACGGTGATGCCTCTATAATTTTCTTCTGTGCAAACGGCTCTAACTTCATCGGAGGATAAAGAATTTCTTCTGCCCATGATTTATGGTGTTTTTTATTGATGCCCAACAGGATAGCCCAACTATGTGTATGCTGGCTCAACTGTTTCACAGGTATATTTTTCACAGTATCGTATCCGTCCCAGAAGACACCTTTATCTTTATCCCAAAAAACTTTTAGAATTTTCTTCTCTAAACTATCAGCCATTTTTATATATTGTTTTTCTTTCTCGTGTTTTTTCAGCACATTTGATATATGAGCAACAGTCCTTAAAGTGGATAGATACATCATATTTAAAATACAGGAGAACCCATCTTTATATAAAGGCGCCCAATCAAGAAATAGCCAATATTCGGGCATATTACCTAAAAGATAGCTTTTCTCCACATAATTATTGAAGAAATTTACTGCCTTTTCTATTCTGTCATAGTGTTCCTTCATTAAAGAAGCATCCCCTGTATATCTGTAATAATCCAGATGGGTGTGAATCCATGTCATTGTAAAGTCCGGCAAGATACACCCTACCGCCATTGTAGGAAAATGCCCGTAAGTAAGACCGTTAAAAATCTGTGATTGACCTGCCTGTCTTATTCCCCTTTTGAAAAGGCGCATATCCCCAAAGGCATAGTATGTGTTCGCTGCCTGAACTCTGGCGTCACCCCACCACTGCGCCTGCTCTCTCCATGGACAGTCAACATATGAATCTAAACTACAGCTCTTCTGAGTCCTGACACACATATCCCATATTTTATTTAATGTTTTATCTGATGTCTCAAAAACGGTTTCGTTGTTAAATGAGTAGGTGGCATCTCTGACATATAATTTTCTAATCTTCAACGGCTTTCTTACATTTCTCACAGTCATAGCAAGATATCTGAATCCGTGTATATGGAATGTCTCAAATAATTGCCTGCCTTCTCTTAAAATATATCTGTCAGAGATAGCAACTTTACAGGCGGCGCCAGGGTCTTGCACGCAAAGATGTCCGTCGTTATCAAGTATCTCTGCTGTGGTAAAATCTATTACTTCTCCGCCGCTGCCTTCCGCCTCTATGCCCAAGAAACCTACTGTTTCCATTCCTGCGTCTATTATTAAAGTGATATGTCTATCTGAAGTAAAAGGCATAACTGTTGTGAAAGTTTCATCCGATTTCAGCATATTGTTCGGGTTTTTTAAGTAAACAACACTTTTCCGCGTTGTCTTTTTCTCCTCAATATAAACAGAGGTGAGATTGCGAGCATCTTTCCATGAGCCGCTGTTTTTGCCATAGAAAGAGCAGGAGACCTGTTTAAATTCTGTCTTTTCCTCTTTAGGCATAGGGATACCCCTCTCTTCAAAACCAAACCAAGGCGCACACCCTGCCTTTCTCCAGAGAGGATAACACCAACCATTTTTTTCTGCTTCTATCTTCGCTTCCGGCATCATCCAATCAATTTCATTCTCCCTTGCATCAAGGTTTTCCTGATATCCAAGTTGCACTGTTCTTCTTATCATATTCTGTTTATGGCCCCTACTCTTTTTAATAAGCCATCCGTTGTTTTGGTGGGTACCTATATCTACTTTCCCCACTTTCCCTTCTATGATAAGACCTGCTGCCCCGCCATATATTGATATAAAAGTTCCATGCCCATATTGATGAACTATAGCGGCAATTACATTTTTACCTTTACAGAGAAATTTTGAAATATCTATTGTATCCACAGGATAACTTTCAAGATATCCACGGGCAGGTCCATAACACACATATTCTCCATTGATATAAAGTTTATATCTTGTATCTGCGGTAATATTTATCTCTACAGGGTTTTTAGGAGAGTTATCCAGATAAAACTCCTTTCTGGCAAGCATAAACACATTTACATCATCAAAACCATAATGGTCATACCAAATCCATCCTTCTCTCTTAAACATTTTCCTCTCCTTTCTTTCTATGCCTTCCCTTTAAGTTAAGTTTGCCTATTCAGACAACACACATCACGTTAAATTATACAATATAGTAACGTTATGTTATAAATATGTTTTCTGATATAATAAAGAATAACAATATAAAAATTTTTATCAAATAGGGCCGGTGTATTATGAAAGAGGTAGAGAAACAATTACAAATTATCAAAAGAAACACCGTTGAGGTCATTGAGGAGCAGGAATTAAAGGAAAAATTAAAACATTCCATAGATACCAATACTCCGTTAAGGATTAAATATGGAATAGACCCAACTGCGCCTGAAATACACCTTGGTCACACTATACCTATAAATAAACTTAGGGACTTTCAGGTTTTAGGACATAAGATACTCTTTCTTATCGGGGACTTTACCGCAAGGATAGGAGACCCAACAGGAAGGAATGAGACCAGACCAATACTCTCGGAAGACCAAATACAAAATAATCTTTTGAGGTATAAGGAACAGACAGGAAAAATTCTGGATATATCAAAAACAGAATTTGTTTATAATTCTCATTGGCTTTCAAAATTAACGCTTGAAGAGATAGTAAAACTCTTGTCTGTATTCACCATAGCGCAGATACTTGAAAGAGAAGATTTTTCACGAAGATACAAGGCAAACAAACCCATATTCTTTCACGAATTTTTATATCCGTTACTGCAAGGTTATGACTCTTGCGCTTTGAAGTCAGATGTTGAGTTAGGAGCGACAGAACAAAAGTTCAACCTTCTTGCAGGAAGAACTCTCCAGGAGTCATTCAAACAAAAAAAACAGGTGGTTATTACGGTGCCCATACTCCGCGGGACTGATGGAACGTTAAAAATGAGCAAATCATATAATAATCATATACCGATAGAGACCACACCCAATGATATGTTCGGCAAAGTGATGTCTATACCTGATGACCTTATGGAAGAATACTTCCAACTGCTTACGTCCCTTGATACCCCTTACTTTAAGAATATTGTAAAAGAAAACCCAAGACAGGCAAAAGGACTGCTTGCAAAGAAGATTGTTGAGAGATTTTTTGATGAAAGGACGGCAGAAGGCGCTGAAGAGGAATTTGATAAGATATTCAAAGAGAAGCAGATACCGGAAGATATACCAGAATTTCTGATAAATAAAGGCCATGAAATTACAATACTGGATATCCTTTTTAATTCAGGGCTTTTACCTTCAAAAGCAGAAGCAAGAAGAATGATTGCTCAGAGAGCAGTAAAGATTGATAATCAAACAATGGATGACCCATATGCTAAAATTGAAATGAAAGATGGACAGGTATTAAAAGTGGGGAAAAGAAAATTTCTACGTATTAAGTTCAAGGAGTGATAATGGAAGAGATAAGAAAACTTTTGACTTTGTATGGGAAAAAGATTGTAGAGAAAGGGTTGGTGGCGGGACCTGGCGGAAATATAAGCGCAAGAGAAGGAGATTATGTGTTTCTTTCTCCCAGCGGATTCTTCCTGGACGAAATAAAAGAAGACACATGGGTTAAGGTAAATATCAAAACCGGCAAGATATTCGGAGACTTGAGACCCACCTGTGAAATATCTATGCACTTGGGAATTTATCTTGAAAGAGAGGATGTAAACGCTGTAATACATATTCACCCTCCCATTACTACAGGTATCATCTCTGCGGGAATGAAATTCAAACCTATATTTCCTGACTATGTCGCCTTATTAGGAAAGGATGTTCCCACTATAGAATATATCGTCCCTGGTGGAGAAGCTTTAAGAAAATCGGTTGTCAGCAAAGTAAAAAAGTGTAACGTAGTCCTTCTTAAAAACCACGGAGCTGTATGTATCGGGGCCACCTTAAAAGAAGCCTTTGCGAGGAGTTGGCTGCTTGAAGATACCGCAAAAACCTTACTTGCAGGAAAAATAGCAGGTTCACTTAGATATCTTAATAATAAAGAGATAGAGGATATTGAGAACTTAGAATCAGAGGACTATAGAAAAGCGCTATTAAAAAAAGATAGAAAATGAAGCACGTCTGGAAAATAGCAGGAAAAACAATAGAAATCAATGGGTTTTTAATAATGGGGATATTAAACATATCCCCTGACTCTTTTTATAGCGGTTCAAGTTATCCTGATATGAAAGAAGCAATAAAACGAGCGCTTGAAATGGTAAATGAAGGAGCAGATATTATAGATATCGGAGGACAATCAACAAGACCGGCGAGTAAAAGCATATCGGAAGAAGAAGAAATTAGAAGAGTAATTCCCATTATAAAGGAGTTATTGAAAAACACAAAGATACCCATATCCTGTGATACCTGTAAAGCAATTGTAGCAGAAAAAGCGCTTGAGGCAGGCGCATCTATTATAAACGACATATCTGCATTTTCAATGGACACCAAACTTCTTGAGGTAGTAAAAAACGCTGACTGCGGTTATATTCTTATGCATATGAAGGGAATACCGGAAAATATGCAAATCAATCCGTTTTATGAGGATGTGGTATCTGAAGTGTATCAATTCCTGAAAGAAAAACTTAACTGGATAAAGAAGGAAGGCATTAATACTGAACGAGTAATAGTTGACCCCGGGCTTGGTTTTGGCAAGCGATTTGAAGATAATCTTGCTCTTTTAAAGAATATGGAGAAATTCACAGAACTTGCGAGACCAGTTCTTTTAGGAACATCCAGAAAATCGTTTATAGGAAAAATGTTAAACAATATATCCCCTGAATATAGGTTAGAGGGGTCTATAACATCCGCCGTTATAGGATATATTAAAGGAATTAAAGTATTCAGGGTTCATGATGTAAAAGAGACTAAACGCGCCCTTGAAGTCGCCAACAGTATATTATTTTCTTAAAACCTATCTACTCCCACCGCTTAAAGAAGTAAAAAGAGCGCTTTTTATTATTTCGGAGCGAATGTTGCTTTAATTGTATAGTTACCCTCCATTTTTATATAGGTCGATGCCGCCGCAGAGTTTGTAATGTTATCAATATCGCCTGTCCAGGCTACAAATTTATAGCCTGTAGCTGGAGTTGCTCTAATAGACACCGATGTCCCATAATTGTATGAATACATGCCTGCGCCACCTGAGGGATACGTAATACTGCCACCTGGGTCAGCTGAGATTGTTAATGTATGAATATCTTTAGCAAATGACGGATAGATTGTATAGTTATTCAGCATTGTTATCTTCGTCTCTGCCGCGTTTACATCATCAATTTCACTGATAGACCCTGTCCAGGCTACAAAATGATAACCTGTCTCCGGCACTGCTTTGATAGGGACTTCTGTTTCATATTCATGTGAAGTTTTACCTCCAGGAGAAAGACTGTAACCCCCTGTTTTATTATACATTGATAAGGTATATGTTTTTTTCACAAATGTTGCGGTAATAGTGTAATTACCTTCCATTTTTATATAGGTTGATGTAGATGTACCGCTAGTAATTCTCTCAACATCACCTGTCCATGCAAGAAACTGGTAACCGGTATCTGCCACAGCCCTAATAGACACACTTGTGCCATAATCATATTGATATGTACCTGAACCGGGAACAGTAATACTACCGCCTGGACCGGCTGAGATTGTTAATGTATGCTTGGTTTTGGCGAATGTAGCGGTAATTGTATAACTTCCTAACATCGTTACTGTCGTCTCTGCGGAATAAGGATCCGCTACCGTATTAATAGCTCCCGTCCAGGCTACAAAATCATAACCGGTCAACGGTACCGCTTTAATAGGTACGATTGCCCCATAAGAATACGTATACGTAATACTTGCGGTTGGAGTAGTACTACTACATCCTGTGCCTTTTAAGAGTTTTAGAGTTTGCGTAGTTTTAGCGAATGTAGCTGTGATACTATAGTTACCTTCCATTGTTATTGTAGTCTCTGCGGAGTTGACATTCGCTATGGTAGCTGTATCGCCTATCCAAGCTACAAAGAGATAACCTGCTGATGGAGTCGCTTTAATCGATATTACCGCGCCACTATTATATGTGTGCACTCCTGCGGCAGGGGTAGTTATTTTACCTCCGGTGCCGGCGGATATATTTAAAGTTTGCGTACCACCGGCATCAATTGCAAATGTAGCGGTGATAGTGTAATTGCCATTCATCGTTATTGTTGTCTCTGCCGCGCTCGTATTGGCAATTGTACCGGTATTGCCCGTCCACGCCACAAAATGATAGCCGGTATTCGCTACCGCCTTAATAGGCACTACCGTTCCATAGTCATATTGATATGTGCCTGCACCGGGGGTAGAGATACTGCCGCCTGTGCCGGATGAGATTGTTAATGT
>JAAYXZ010000063.1 GCA_012515635.1 Elusimicrobiota bacterium | reverse complement strand
TTATCGCCGCTTCCTGCGAAAAAGTTGCGTTGCAGATACGGTTGATGCAACAGACAGAGACAGGAGAGGTAGCAGAACCGTTCGGTAAAGGACAGAAGGGGTCATCGGCCATGCCTCATAAACGCAACCCGATTCTATGCGAAAGAATATGCGGTTTATCCCGGGTAGTAAAGAAAAATGTCAATGTTGCATTAGAGAATGTCGCTCTATGGCATGAAAGAGATATAAGCCATTCTTCTGCAGAGAGGGTTATATTCCCTGAATCGCTTATTCTGTTGGATTACACCCTTTCCCTGCTTAATAATATTGTTTCAGGTCTGGAGATATTTGAGCATAACATAGAAAAGAATTTCAACCTTACAGGAAGAGTGTTTTTCTCACAAAGATTATTGAATGCTCTTGCTATGAAAGGATTGCCGAGGGAAAAAGCGTACGAAATTGTCCAGAAGAAAGCATTTGATACATTGGAAAATAAGGATGACTTTGTTCGCGTTGTAAAGGAATCGCAGGATTTGAAGAAATATCTGACGGACAAGGATATAGAAGAGATATTTGATGTAGGGCAGATGCTTAAAAACATCAACAACCTCTTTGATAAAATAAAATGAAGCATTACCTTTTCACGCTAAACGGCTACGGGGAGATGTTTAAAAAAAAGTTTAGTGATACCTCTCTCTTTGCTTATGCGAAAAAAGACAATTTAGATATTATTTCGCTATCAGGGAGATGGGGTTATGTCTCTCTCGGAAAAACCCTTGAAAAGGCGCATTATACTTTTTTTGATGTAGAGAATAATTTTCCGGGGGAGGCCTATATAAGAGGGTGGAAGGAACTCTCGGCAGAATCAGTTAAAGAGAAAACGTTTTTTATTTGTCGTTTCATGATGCAGTCGGGAGGCGTTGTAATAGAGACAAATGCAGGTCTTTCAGAGCAAGAAATAGCGGAACTGCTTAATCTCCTTTCAAAAAACGGGAAGGAGTTCAGATTTCTCATAAAGAACGGGAGCGCCATTCTTATGTTCAGGGACAACTTCCCGCGGGAAGAGGTTATATTCCCTGATAATATGAAAGGGCTTAATCTAAAACTGCATTTATATAAAAAACAGGAACTTGCAAACATCAACAACCTGATTCTTTCATCAATCTCTCTTCTGGAGAACCACCCTGTAAATAGAGTAAGGCAAGACCTTGGTGAGATATCTGCTAATATGTTATGGCTATGGGGGGCTGGGAGGCATACAGAGTTTCCTGATATTGCAAGCAAACTGGATAAAGAACTTTTTTATATCTCCACAGAAGGGGAAGAGTTATCCTTGCCGCAGGTGTTTAATTTTAATAAAATTAATGACATAAAGAGTGCGCCGGACAATTCACTGATATGGATTAACAGCGCTGTTGACAGACAAAGCAACTATTCCGTATGGCTTAAAAAACTGGAGTGTCTGGATACTGAAATTATTACGGAAGTGTTAAAGGAGCACCAGAAAGGAGTTGCCAGAGTTTTGTTTATATTTGACGGGTTTGTCTCAAAAGATGCTGAAATAAAGAATCCGTGGTCTCCTTTTCTCTATATCTCTGAAAACAGTGGAAAAATCCGTTTCAAAAAGAAATTCAAGAACAGTTGCGCCCTGTTAAAGTTGTTTTTAGAATAAAATGGAGAGAGTATTTATTGCAATAGGCAGTAATAAAGGTAGGCGTAGCGATAATGTTATAGATGCGCTGAGGAAAATGGAGAGAGGGATTGCTATAAGGAAAGTGTCTCCTTTTTTCACAACACCGCCCGCGGAAGGAGCAAAAGGGGGCGTTTTTATTAACGGAGCAATAGAAGGAGTAACTTCCCTTTCCCCTGATAAACTTCTATTGTTCTTGCATGGCATTGAAAAGAGTATGGGGCGAGAGTTTCCTCATAAAATCGGGGATGAGAGAACTATAGACCTGGACATAATTTTTTACGGGAACAGGATTATTAAAACAGAGACCTTGACTATACCACACCACAGATACAGGACAAGGAACTTTATGGTTTTTCCTCTTTATGAGATAGCGCCTGATATCAGTGACCCTGAGACAGGGGAGACGATATCGGATATATATCTGAGGTTAGTAAAAAATGGTAATTATTGAGAGCATAGATGATGTAAAAAAAACTATCCATCAAGCGAGAGTGGATGGCAATAGCATTGGTTTTGTCCCCACTATGGGTTCCTTCCACTCAGGGCATCTATCCCTTATAAAAAGGTCTGTCTCAGAGTGCGATGTTACTGTTGTGAGTATTTTTGTCAACCCCTTGCAATTTAATAATTTACTTGATTATAACGTTTATCCAAGGGATGTTGATGGGGATATCCAACAACTTGAAAAAGAGAGAGTTGACATTCTTTTTATCCCGCGCGCTGATGATATGTATAAGGAGCAAGCAAAGACATATGTTGAGGTAGAGGGGTTATCTGATGTGCTTGAGGGCAAGTTTAGGCCCGGGCATTTTAAAGGGGTAAGCACTGTGGTCTGCAAGTTGTTAAATATCGTTCAGCCGGAGAATGTATATTTTGGATGGAAGGACGCACAACAGTTAGTTATTATAAAAAAAATGGTAAGAGACCTTAATATGCCTGTTAATATTATAGGATGCCCTACCATAAGGGAGAGAGACGGACTTGCTGCAAGTTCCAGAAACATATTTATAGGTGATAAGAGAATAGAGGCATTATCTCTTTATAGAGCATTAAAAAGAATAGAAGAGATGGTCTTGAAAGAAAAAGTCAGAGATATATCGGTTCTCCTTACGGAAGGGGGGAATATAATCAAAGAATATCCTCTTGTGGAATTACAATATCTTGAGATATTTGATGCGGAAGAGTTTGTCCCCGCTCAGGAAGTGAAAGGGTCGGTTATAGCCCTCGGAGCGATACAACTTCCATCTGTTCGCCTTATAGATAACATTGCTATTAAGGTTTTATAAGTTTTTTCTCCCATTCAATTAAATATTTCTTTAATTCTTTGCCAAGAGCATAGTTGCCATAATCTCCGTCTTTTTTTATTACTCTGTGGCAGGGTATTGCGATAGGATAAGCGTTTAATTTCAAAAATGAAGCGATATATCGGGTCTTCCCTTTTTCTCCGATATTTTTAGCAAGTTGCGAGTAAGATATGGTTTTACCGAAAGGTATTTCAGATATCGCTTGCATAACTCTGTGTTTTGTATTATCCTTTTTTGTCTTGCGGTGTTTTGACATAGTAACACTTTTATAGTATTATTTTCAGGTTATCTTATGGATATCAATAAAATTTTATCACAAATAAGGTTTGATGATAAGGGACTGGTTCCTGTAGTGGTGCAATCAGTTGAGACAAAAGAGGTTATTATGCTTGCTTATATGAATGCGGAAGCGTTCTCTAAAACATTGACCTCTGGGAAGATGCATTATTATAGCAGGAGCAGACAAAAACTCTGGCTTAAGGGAGAAGAATCAGGTAATATCCAAGAAGTGAAAGAGATGTATATTGATTGTGATAATGATGCTTTCCTTTTCATTGTGGAACAAAAAAGCGGTGCCTGTCACACAGGTTATTATTCCTGTTTTTACCAAAAATTAAATGACAATAAAGAAGGTTTCATAATTACAGGGAAGAAAGTATTTACCCCGGAAGAGGTCTATAAAAAATGATTAAACAATATTATGCTAAGTTTTTGATTATAGCGGCAGTTATAGGTCTATGTATCTGGCAGATTTATCCTCCTCAAAAAAAGATAAAAAGGGGGTTGGACCTGCAGGGTGGTGTTCAGGTGGTTTTAGAAGTGGCGGAGACAGAACAAGATGAGCATATAATTTCAGACCTTGCTGACAGGGCGCTTGAGATAATAAGAAACAGAATAGATGCATTAGGGATTACAGAACCGGTCATACAAAAACAGGGGACAGACAGAATAGTGATAGATTTGCCCGGAGTGCAGGACCCTGATAAAGCAATAGATATTATAGGGCAAACAGCGCTTCTTGAGTTTAAACTTGTATCTGATGACCCTGCTCTTATAAAAAGCGCTTTAGATGGAAATATTCCGGAAGGTTACCAGTTGCTTTACACCAAAGAGAAAGACGAAAGAGGGATAGAAAGAGAAACGCATCCTCTTCTTATCAAGGCAGAGCCGGAACTTACAGGCAGGTATATTAAAGATGCATATTTGGGCTATGAAAGTTCTGGATTTCCTTATGTTACTCTTGAGTTAAACAAAGAAGGTGCGGTACTCTTTGAAGCCATAACCGGACAAAACCCGAACAGACAATTGGCAATAGTCCTGGACGGAGTGGTGAAATCGGCGCCTGTCATAAAGGAAAGAATTTCAGGGGGCAAGGCGCAGATAACAGGCAGGTTTTCCACGGAAGAGGCAAGAACACTTGCAATAGTGTTGCGGGCTGGAGCATTGCCTGCCAAAATGGAGATAGTTTATAGAGAAGTTGTTGGACCTACTCTGGGTAAGGAAAATATCATTCAAGGGCTTAGAGCCGCTATTTATGGGGGACTTATTGTTGCTGTTTTTATGGTAATTTATTATTCTGTATTCGGGTTGCTTGCTAATTTTGCTCTTGCGTTGAACATACTGATACTTTTAGGAGTTGTTGCTATGTTGAAAGGGGTAATGACTTTGCCCGGCATAGCAGGGGTTGCGCTTACTTGCGGCATGGCTGTGGATGCCAATGTGATTATATTTGAAAGAATAAAAGAAGAACTCAAGACAGGCAAAAGCCCGAAAGCCGCTATAGATGCCGGTTATAAAAGAGCATGGACTGCCATCATTGACTCCAATATAACTACTATTATAGTTGGCGTTATTCTGTTCTTTCTTGGAGATGGACCTATTAAGGGGTTTGGGCTTACTTTGATTATCGGGATATTGGCTAACCTCTTTACTGCCGTCTTTGCTACTAAAACTATAGTGGACTGGGTGATGCTGTCCAGAAAAATAGAAAAGGTGAGGATATAATGGAAATTATTAAAGACCCTAAAATTAATTTTTTAGGTAAGAGAAAAATCGCTTATATATTTTCTTGTGTGGTAATAGTATGGGGTTTTGTAGTGCTTGCTATGAGAGGTCAAGATATTTTTGGAGTTGATTTTGTCGGTGGGGATATGCTTAATATTGAATTTAAACAAAGTGTTACGGTCTCTGAAGTAAGGGAAGCAATAAGGGGGCTAAATATTGGAACTTATTCAGTCCAATTATTAGGAACTGAAGGTAAGGAGTTAGTTGTTAAAAGCGCCCCTAACACTTCTAAAAGAATACTTGAAATGATGGAAAGTTCCTATGGAGTGAATAACGAAGATTTTTTCGTAAAAGGGGAATCATCTGTTTCCCCATCTATGAGCAGTTCTCTTAAAAAAAAGGCATTCTATGCATTCCTTTTTGGAATGATAGGTATTCTTTTCTATATTACCGTCAGGTTTGAATTCAGGTTTGCGGTAGCCGCCACTCTTGCTATTTTTCACGATATGTTTTTTGTGGTAGCTGTTCTTGCTATTACCAACCAACAAATAGATGCTACTGTTATTGCTGCTTTGCTTACAATAGCAGGTTATTCAGTCAATAATACGGTAATCATCTTTGACAGAGTTAGAGAAAATCTAAGAAAAACAAGGAGTGATGACTATTTTACTCTATTTAATAAAAGTATTAATGAGACACTTACCAGAACAATACTGACAACTCTAACCACGCTTTTTGTTGTGTTTCTTCTCTATCTTGTCGGAGGGGAGACACTTCGTATCTTCTCTTTTTCTCTTTTGGTCGGGCTTATTATAGGAACGATTTCTTCTCTTTTCATTGCATCTGCCATTATTTTTGACTGGCATAAATGGAAACCACATAGATTTAAGGTATGAGAGTAATAAGCGGATATTTGAGTGGCAGAAAATTATTCTTCTCCGGAAAGAAAAAAGATTTAAGAGCAACCAAAGATGTGGTAAGGGAAGCGATTTTTGACTCTCTCCGAGAATGGATAGTTGACAAGAAGGTACTGGAAATTTTTGCAGGAACAGGGGCTTTAGGCATAGAGGCCGTAAGCCATGGAGCGAAAGAAGTTGTCTTTATAGAGGAAAAAAGAGAAGCGGTAAATTATATAAAGCAGAACATTGAACAGTTAGGTATCTCAGAAGTTTGCAGCGTGAAAAGAGGAAAGGTGGAGCAAGCCATTGCGGAATTCAGTAATCAAGGATTTGATTTGGTGATAGCCGACCCGCCATATAATTATTCATCGGGAAGAATCCTTAAGATTTTAAAGGATATTCTGGAGTTGCAGATATTGGATAATGACGGAATCATAGTTTTGGAGCACAGCAAAAAAAACAGAGTCCCTGAAGTAAGCGGACTTACGGTTTACAAAGAGAAAGTTTATGGTAAAAGTGTGGTATCATATATCAGAAGAGAGAGTGTGCAGCAGGCATAGAACAAAAAGACCAAACAATTAAAGAATATAAAAGTGTTTAAAATTATAAAATGAAAGGCAGAATAGCGGTTTATCCGGGCAGTTTTGACCCTATTACTAACGGTCATATTGACGTTGTTAAAAGGGCGCTTGCTTTCTTTGATAAAGTAATAGTGGTTGTCTCAGGACATTCAAGAAAAAACCTGTTGTTTACAACAGAAGAGCGGGTAGCTCTTATAAAAGCAGTGTATAACGAAAACACAAGGATAGAGGTAGACAGTTTTAACGGGCTTCTTGTCAACTATCTTGCTGAAAAAGGGATAAATCGGGTGATAAGGGGTCTTAGGGCTGTATCGGATTTTGAATATGAATTCCAGATGGTGTTGGCTAACAGAAAACTTAACAATAACATTGAAACAGTATTTCTTATGCCGGGGGAAGAGTTCTTCTTTATAAGTTCTTCCGTGATAAAAGAGATAGCCCTGTTAAAAGGCGATGTGTCAAGTATGACGCCTAAAGTGATAGTTGAAGCATTAAAGAAAAAATTTAATTATTGAAAGGAGAAGATACCATGCCGAATCCTAAAAGAAGACATTCTAAAAGCAGAGGCGGAAAGAGAAGAGGCGGACATACAAAAGTTAAGGTCTCATCCCTAAGCGCATGTTCCAATTGTGGCTCTTTAAAGACGTCGCATACCGTTTGTGAAGCATGCGGATATTATAAAGGGGCTCCCGTCCTGAAGATTAAAGAAAAGAGCAAAAAAGAATAACAGTTATGACTACCGAAGAGATTATTATTGCTATTGATGGAATGGGCGGGGATAACGCACCATCTTCAGTTATCAATGCAAGCCATATGTTCACTCCTGCAGATAAAATCAAACTTATTGTTGTCGGAGACGAAAAACAGATAAAAAACAAGATAGCGTTAGAGAAGTATCCTTTCGTTACTCTTGAACATTGCGGCAACAGCGTAAGAATGGACGAGAAGGTAAACCTGAAACTTCTCAAAGAGAGAGAGAATAGCATGGCCAAAACCATCTCAATGCTAAAGGATGGTAGAGCCCACTGCGCATTCAGCGGAGGAAATACCGCCGCATTTGTCTCTTATAGTATAGCGGAATTAGGTATGATGAAAAATGTTGATAGACCCGCTATAGCTCTTTTGATGCCTGATACAGCAGGCAGAGGTGTTGTTTTTATTGACGGAGGAGCAAACATAAAAGTCAAACCGTTCCATTTGTTACAATCAGCTATTATGGGCTCATTATATGCAGAATGTGTTCTGGATATACAAAACCCCAAGGTGTCTTTGTTAAACATAGGGGAAGAAGAGACAAAAGGCGATGACTTAAGAAAAGAAAGTTTTGCTTTATTGAGCGCAAATAAGAATATAAATTTTATAGGCAATATAGAAGGGCATAACATTTTTACGCAGAAAGCGGACGTAATTATCACTGATGGTTTTACCGGTAACATTGTCCTTAAAGTATCCGAAGGGGTAACAAGGTCTTTCCGAACCATCCTGATGAAAGAGATACAGAAAAGTTTCAGAGGAAAGGTCGGCGCTTTTTTAATACAGAATGCTCTTAGAAGTTTAGCAAAAAAAGCGGATTATGCCGAGTATGGGGGAGGGTTGCTTCTCGGTGTGAACGGTATTGTCATAATCGGACACGGAAGGTCTTCTCCAAAAGCTATTTATAACGCAATAAAATTAGGAAAAAAAATTGTAGTGTCCGGCTTTATGGAGAAGGTAAAAAAAGAGATGGAGGCAGTGGAATGAAAAAAGTGGCAATAGCAGGAACAGGTTCCTTTCTTCCGCCTTTTGTGCTTAACAATAATGATTTTGAAATAATGGTTGACACAAGTGATGAATGGATAGTTACAAGGACAGGAATAAAAGAACGGAGAATCTGTCCCCGAAATATGGCTTCTTCCGATATGGGGTTTGAAGCCGCAAAGATGGCATGTAAAAATGCGGGAATCTCCGTTGAAGATATTGATTTCATTATCTGCGCTACCGTAACTCCCGATAAACTTTTTCCATCTACCGCCTGTATTATTCAGATGAAATTGGGAATAAAAAATATTCCCGCGTTTGATATCTCTGCCGCCTGTTCCGGATTTATATTTGCGCTTGAGATAGGAAAGAGTTTAATATCCGAAGGCGGCTATAAGACAGGGCTTATTATAGCGACGGAATGTATGAGCCGCGTTACGGATTATACAGACAGAAGTATCAGCGTTCTGCTA
>JAAYXZ010000062.1 GCA_012515635.1 Elusimicrobiota bacterium | reverse complement strand
ATACTTTGTTTGTTCTATGTCTCTCTTTATTTGTTATGTGGTTTCTCTTTAGAACTTTCTGGACGCGTTTATAGTTCTTCATATCACAATTCTACCTTCTTCATTCAGACAAATACCCTTCAAATTCATATCTAAACTATATGGATTTTTATAATCTCCTTAATGACATCTCCATATATTGTTAAGGTTGTTATTGCCAAACGCAAGAAGGCATTGTATTATAGGAGCATGAATGTGTCTATAATTTATTTTTCTCTTTCGGGAAGAACAAAGATGCTCTCTCAATACTTGGCGGAGTATTTAAAAGCGGAGGGTTATTCCGTAGAGATAAATCCTTTGATAACTCGGAATATCGGCGCTTTTGTGAGGAACTGCATAGATGCATTTACAAGAAGAAAGGTTAATTTAGAATATATTCCTGAGACAAACGATGCAGAGATTCTGTTTTTAGGTTCTCCTGTATGGGCGTTTGATATCACTCCCGCAATGTATGTGTTTCTTGAGAAAGCGAACTTAAAAGATAAAAAAGTTTTTTTATACAATACCTATGGAAGCGGGAAAGGCAAGGATAGGGCTATGGCGCTTTTTTGCAGAAAGGTAGAATCAAGCGGCGGAAAGATTATAGGTAAAACAGATATAAAAGGCAGAAGGGTAAAGGATGACTTTGCAACATTCAAGGAGACAGTGCAAAAATGTTTAAACCAATCTTAACAGATAAAGCGCCCTGGTCTATAGGTCCTTATTCGCAAGCAGTGCAGGCAGACAAGTTTATTTTTCTTTCAGGACAGATTGCTATAGACCCTGTAACAAATAAAATGGTGCGGGGTAATATAACAATTCAGACAGAGCAAGTTATTCAAAATATTATAGAAATTATAAAAGAGGCAGGGTGTTCTATTGAGAATATTGTAAAGACAACTGTATATCTCAAAAACATAAAGGACTTTGACAGTATGAACCTTGTTTATGCCACTTTTTTTAAGCATAAGCCGGCACGCAGCACTGTAGAGGTCTCCAACCTTCCTAAAGGCGCTCTTATAGAAATGGATTGTATCGCAATTCTTACTTAAAGAGTGGTGAAATCAAAAAAATGTTTGGGTTGAAAAAAGATGGGTTTTCCAATAATGGGTTTTTTATGAGGCTGTGTTTATTCCCCGATGATTTTTATTAAGACCCTTTTATTTCTTCTGCCGTCAAATTCTCCGTAAAATATTTGTTCCCATGGTCCAAAGTCAATCTTACCGTTTGTTATGGAGACAACCACCTCTCTACCCATAACCTGCCTTTTCATATGCGCATCGGCATTATCTTCGGATACGTTGTGATGGTATTGCGCTATCGGCTGATACGGCGCAATTTTTTCAAGCCATTTTTCCAAATCTCTATGAAGTCCGTATTCATCGTCATTTATAAAGACGCTTGCCGTTATGTGCATTGCATTAACCAGACAAAGCCCGTCTTTAATACCGCTTTCTGTAATAGCTTTTTGCACTTCTCCTGTGATATTAACAAACTCAAGACGTTTCTCTGTGTTAAAAGTCAATTCTTTTTTATAACTCTTCATATCCTCTCCTTGTGAAACATTAT
>JAAYXZ010000061.1 GCA_012515635.1 Elusimicrobiota bacterium | reverse complement strand
TGTTTTTATTGATATGCCGGGCGGTAAAGTTTATATGGATGAGGCAAAAAAGCAGATAGTAGATATTCTCAAGTATCAGCCAAATGCTCTTTTTTTGTTAAGATTGGGACAATTCCGCGCGGGAGAAGCGTTTTCCTCAAAATATCCGGATGATGTAGTCGTTTTTAATGATGGCAGTAAATCACACTTCAACTGGCCTCAGTTAGCGCTGTTAAATGACCCTGCGCTCCCGAGATATTCTTTAGCTTCGCGTCACTGGGAGAGAGAGGCGGCGCAGGGGCTTGTTAATCTTGCTAAGATGATATCCGAATGGGAATATAAAGATAGGATTGTTGGTGTCGTTTTGGGAGCGGGCGCATGCGGGCAATGGCTGTGGTGGAGTGATTTTGACTACGAAAATTACTGCATTGATTTCAGCCCTGTTATGCACAGAAGATATGTGGAGTTTTTAAAGGAAAAATACAAGACCGACAGCGCATTGCAAAAAGCGTGGAACGACCCAAAAGTTACATTTGCTACGGTTGTTATTCCTACCCAAGAAGAGCGCGGCATAGATTTACCAAATAGCGTTAATGAGATTCCTCCTCACGAATTTGTCGGCGGTTTTGGGTATTTCCGTAATCCTAATACAGGCAACAACCAAAAGGTGGTGGACTATTATATCTGTATGAGCAGGGAATTAGGGCGCCGAATTGACTATTTGTGCAGGGTATTCAAACAGGCAACGGACAACCGTTTATTGGCGGGAGCGTTTTTTGGTCCTTTGGGTGTGATTGGCTATAAGATAGAAGGACAATCATATTTCAATGAAGTGCTGGAGTCCGAATATGTTGATTTCTGGGCTGACCCGTGGTCATATCAGACCAGATGGGAAGGCGAGCCGCTTTTTATAACAGCCCCGGTAGGTTCTATGAAATTGCACAATAAGGTATATATAGTGGAATGCGACATCAGAACATCTGATATGGAATTGAAGAGACAATTAGGCGCATCTAAAGACGCATGGGGCGACCTTATGAACATCCGTAAAAACTTTATCCGCGTTATTACTAATGGCGCTTACGGATATTGGTTTGAGATGGAGTTCGGATGGTATGAAAACGATAAGATATTTCAGGGCTTTAAAGAGGCGTCGGATATAAGCAAACTTGCAATGTCTTTGGACAATTCCAGAAATGCGGAGATAGCAGTTATCTATGACAGTGAAAGTATTTTTTATACAGCGGACTGGCTTGATTATCTTACGATTGCTCGACAAACATCGCAAGGGTTGAGTTTTATGGGGGCTGATTATGATACCTTTTCAACAATAGATATCTCCCGACCGGAGATGAGCAAATACAAGTTTTTCATATTCCCCAATGCTTTTGCGATGACAGACAAGACGAGACAGGACATAAAACAGCATTTACAGAAAGACGGCAATGTGCTTCTTTGGATATATGCTTCCGGGTTAATCAATAAGGATAGGAGTGTCGCTCTTTCTTTGGATAATATGAAAGAACTCACAGGGATAAAGTTTGGTTATGTGGAAGGCAAGAAAGAGAGCAGTATGAAAATAACAAAGGATGGACTGTTCACAGAAAACTTTAAAACAGGCGATGTAATAGGCGATTTTTTAAGACCTATAACCTTACAGTCCAACCCTCCGGAGAATCCGTGGAAGGCAAATCCTATTAAAACCGACCCCCAGTTTTACGCGGATGATAATTCAGTAGAGAAATTGGCTGTATTTACAGATACCGGGAAGCCCGGTTTTGTGGTAAAGGAGATGGACGGATGGACATCTGTTTATTTTGGCAGTATAGCGGTTCCTTCCGGTGTTTTGAGAAATTTAGCGAAGAAAGCCGGTGTGCATATATATACAGATACTGATAATATCGTCAACACGAGCAAGAGTTTCTTGGGTATGCATCTGACGACAGACGGCAAGAAACAGATAAAACTGCCGAAGAAGACGGATGTCTATGATATGTTTGAGAAGCGTCTGATAGGCAGAGACATAGATACATTTGAGGTCTCTGCGCCCAAGCACTCAACAGTGATGTATTTTATGGGCGACTATGACGAGTTGAGCAAACTATTGAAAAAATAACACCATAGCCGTATAATAGAATATGGAAAGGAGGTGGAAAAAAGAGATAGGAGTAAATAGCAGTAAGAAGTGTATGCTTCTCCGCGGAGTATTTGACGGAGAAGAAAATAAAAAAGGAGGAAAGCGAGATGGAAAGAAGAAAAGGTTTTACGTTAATAGAATTGTTAGTAGTTGTAGCCATCATTGCGATACTTGCGGCAATGCTGCTACCCGCACTTAGTCAGGCAAGAGAGAAGGCAAGAGCGACAGTATGTTTGAATAACCTGAAACAACTGGGACTTGCCTTTATTATGTATCTGGACAACCACGATGAATATTTCCCTGTGCAGGGAGATTCTTCTGATTTCTCATCTATCTGGGCGAAGACGCTTGTAAAAGAAAATCTCATCACAGACGGAAATATATTCATCTGTCCGACATTCTTCCCTGTTACCAAGAAGGCATATCCATACTTTGCGTTCACAACAGACCTTAATTGCGATGATTTTAACTGGGCATATGTCCATTATGGATATAACACACTATTGGGAAGAGACCCTTCTTGGGGTAGCCCGATTGTTTACAAGAGATTACCGCAAGTGCAGAAGCCCGCAGAGACAATACTGCTTGGAGATTCCGCGTATAATTTGGATGACCAATCCAACAGACCGTCCTATGTTCTTAACACAGGTAGTGTCATAACAGCAACCCCGTTGAATATGATAAGCGACAGACACAGCGGCGGAGCAAACATCCTGTGGGTGGACGGCCACGCAACCTATGAGTTTGACGCTAACCAGAGATTCCAGAACGGTACAGCAGGTTGGCCAGGCTGGCTGAACGGTTATGAGTTCAGATTGAATAAGACCGACGAAGCCGGTGAGTGGTAATTTTGAGTTGTAAGATTTAATAAGAGTCAAGCCCGGCATAGCAATTCTTTGTCGGGCTTGGTTTTTTCTTTTATAGGTTTTTATCCCGCCGATTAGGCAGGTCTTTATAGGTCGGAGAGATATTTTTCCGCGGAAGATGCGGCAACAGCGCCTTCGCCGCAGGCGGTTATAACTTGATAGAGCGATTTCCTTATTACATCCCCGCAGGCAAAGATACCCTTAACGGAGGTCTGCATCCTATAATCTGTTATTATATAGCCCGCAGGGTTCTGCTCTACCTTGCCGTCAATAAACGCTGTATTGGGCTTCTGCCCTATGGAGATAAATACGCCGTCAACCTCTATGGTCTCTGTTGCCCCCGTCTCTTTGTTTTCAAGCGATAGCGCCTTCACTCTGTTGCCGTCCCCTTCTATCTTGCGGACTGTCCTTGAAAGCACGGGTATTACCTGAGAATATTTCTTTATCTCTCTCTGCAGATATGCTGTTGCCCTGAATAAATCCCTTCGATGGATAAGATAACATCTCTCGGCGTATCTTGTCAGGTATATCGCCTCTTCAAGCGCAGAGTTCCCGCCGCCTATAACGGCAATCCTCTTCCCCTTAAAAAATGCGCCGTCGCATATAGCGCAGGAGGATACTCCCTTGCCAGTATATTCTTCTTCCCCTTCAACGCCTAAACTCTGTCTGGATGAGCCGCTTGCTATGATAACGGCGTATGCTTGAATCTCTTTTCCGCCTGCCATTCTTACGGTTTTCCGTTCTCCGTTAATAGCGATATCCTCCACCTCTCCGCTGATTATCTCTCCGCCGAATCCCAGATACTGTTGTTTCATCTGCTCTGCCAGTTCTGCCCCTGATACTCCGAGAGGGAAGCCGGGATAGTTATCTATCCTCTCGGTAATCAGCATATTTCCGCCGGGGAACGCCGGCTCTATTATGGCGGTTTTTATCTCTGCGCGTAGCGCATAGATGCCTGCGGTTAGGCCTGCAGGTCCTCCGCCGATAATGAGTAAAGAAGTGTTCTCCATCTTTTTACCTTTTATACCTTATCCGTATCTCATAGTATATGCGGTTGACAACTTTTTTGGGTACCGTTCTCCTTCTGTGCGCTTCTTTGGAGAGGGCGATTGTCTTTTCAAGGGAATGCAAAAGGGAGAGGCACTGCTCACACTCTTTGAAGTGTTGCTCCAGGAGTTGCTTCATCACAGAATCTATTTCGTCATCTATGTATCCTGACAGCAACTCTAATATATCTTCGCAGTCAAATCTGTCCATAATCCGCCCTCATCTTACCCTTTCCCCGCTATTGTTAAAGTATTCTGAGAGTTTCTCTCTCAGGTATAACCTGCTTCTGTGTGTCCTTGTCTTTACTGCGGATGCGGAGATAGATAAAATGTTAGAGACCTCTGCTATGGGTATCCCCTCAATATCGCGCAGTATAAACACAGCCCTGTATTTTGGAGGGAGAGACGCTATCGCTTTCTCCATTATCTCTCGTAACTCTTGCTGTTTCAGGTAGGTGGTAGGGCTTAGAGTCCAGTCCGCTATGGCTGTGTTATATATATGGCTTGACAACTCTTTTAACTGTTCTTCAGATATCTTTTTCCCTTCCTCTTTCCTCATACGCATTAATGCAAAGTTTGTCGCTATCCTGTATAGCCAGGTGGAAAAAGATGAGTTGCCTTTGAACTTCGGGAGGTTTTTATATGCGGATATGTATGTCTCCTGCATAATATCAGCGGCATCGTCTTTGTTGCGGAGCAACCGTAGTCCGAGGTTGTATATCTTGCCGCGGGTCATCTTAATAAGGTCTTCAAACGCTTTGGTGTCTCCGTTCTTTGCCTTTTCCACTAACAACGCCTCGCCGTTTCTCCCTGCCATATCTCCGCTGCTCCCTGCCTGTTTCACAGTATCTCTATAATCTTAGTCCTGCTCTTCAATCCGCTCTTTATCTTAAAAGAACTCTTCGGTTTGTCGTAATGCTTTGAGAGTATCTCTATCAGCCGCTTGTTTGCTTTCCCTTCAACAGGCGGCGCATCAATCCATACCTTAACGGTATCGCCTTCCATCACAACTTTTTGTTTTTTGGCATTAACAACAACCTTTACGCTGATTTTCATAGAGTTATCGCTTATAGTATAACATAAAAACAGGTGAATAGCGCATATGGAAAATTTGACAAAAGAGTTTTAACTGATATTCTATATATTGTCTTTAATATAAACAGCAAACACCCCTTTACCGCTTATTTTATAGCCATAATTGGAGCGCAAAAAAGAGATAAGGGGCTTATTGCCGAAGGCAAGAGTTTTTAATGTGTCCTGTTTTAATAAAAATAGGGGGGAAGATGAATAACTATGTATGGGCTTTTGTTTTGTTGTCCGTGTTGCTTGTATCCGGCTGCGCCATAACAAATGGGGCTGCGGAAAAGGAGAAGACACCGGTAGCGGCGCCTGCTCTTATTGCAAAATATACTGAGACCCCTGTGGTGATAGACGGGACTCTGGACGACCCTATATGGAGCGTTGCGCCTGTGTATCAACTATCGCTTTCAAAGGACCTGACCGGTAAAGGAGAGGTCTTGAAGGAAGAGGGCTGCGTGCAACTGGCATGGGACGAAAAATATTTGTATGTGGCTATTAAGTTTGTTGATTCGGATATTGTGCAGGAGAGCGATAAAGACCAGGATTTCCATTTCCTGACAGGCGACCTTGTGGAGGTCTTCTTAAAGCCTACGGAGAGCACCTGGTATTGGGAAATCTATGGCACTCCCAACGAAAAAAAGTCCGTATTCTTTTTCCCCGGGAGAGGGCGTTTAGGGCTGCAGGGCTGTTATAAACTGGGGATGGACCTTGATACGATGCTTGTCGGCGCTAAAGTAAAGGGGACGCTTAATGACTGGAAAGATAAAGATGAGTATTGGACATTGGAGATGGCTATACCTGCGGAAGAACTTAACAGATACGGCAATAAGTTCGGGGTAGATTCCGTATGGACGATTCTGATAGGAAGATACAACTATTCACGGTATTTTGCTAACAATGAGTTGTCTATGGCGCCGCAACTATCCGTTACAAGTTATCATATGTATGAAGAGTACGCTAAATTGGTTTTTGAAAAATAATCGGAGGTAAAATATGGCTGGCAGAGAGGTCTTTGGGAAGGAAGAGATAGAAGAAGTTATGGATGTGTTGAAGAGAGGGGTCTTCTTCAGGTATGGGTTTGATAAAGAGAGGGAGAATGTCTTTAAGGTAAAGCTGTTTGAAGAGGACTTTGCAAGGTATGTCGGCTCAGGGTATGCGTTGGGCGTAGGTTCGGGAAGCGCTACATTGAAAGTGGCTCTGGAAGCGTTTAACATACCGAAAGGCAAGGAGGTGCTTGCCCCGTCATTCACATTTGTGGCGTCTATAGAGGCGATTGAAGAGGCAGGGCTAAAACCGGTTTTATGTGATATAGACCGTTCCCTTAATATCTCGCCGGAAGACATAAAGAAGAAGATAACAAAGGATACAGCGGCTATTATGCCTGTTCATATGATGGGCTCCATTGCAAGAATGGATGAGATTATGAAGATAGCGAAGGAGAACAGGGTCTTTGTCGTTGAAGACGCTTGTCAGTCCACCGGCGCCTCGCTAAACGGCAAAAAAGCGGGGACATTCGGGGACTTCGGGTGTTTCAGTTTTGACTATGTAAAGGTGATGACCACAGGAGAGGGCGGTATGGTTATCACTGATAATGAGGAATACTTCAAGCAGGCAGAATATTATCACGACCACGGACATCCGCACCTTGCAGGAGTGGGCAGAGGCGAGGAACCGAGAATGAGGAAAGGGTTTAACTTTAGGATGAACGAGATACAGGGAGCGATAGGGCTTGCGCAGTTGAAAAAGATAGAAGATGTTATCAGCAGGCAGAGAGCGAACAAGAGGGTCATCAAGACCGAGATACGGAACATAGGCGGTATTGAGTTCAGGGAATTGCCTGACGAGAACGGCGAGATTGCGACATTTCTTGTCATCTTCCTTGAGGACAAAGAGAAAGCGGACAAGTTCAAGGCAGTTATGAAAGAGAATGATGTGGCGCCTGCCATCCTTAATTACTGGCATTTTGTTGCCAATATGGAGATAGCCGGCGGGAGTTTCCCCGTGAGCCAGTCCATTCTTGATAAAAGCGTGGCGATAGAGATAAAGACCGTTATGAGCGAATCGCTATTAGGGAAGATAACAGATACCTTCAAAAAAGCGGCTAAGGCAGTGTTATAAACACAAAGATAAGGGCGAAGTCCGTTTTATTATGATATATGATATCTCCGAGATATTTTATTCCTTGCAGGGGGAAGGGTTGCGTCAGGGTATCCCCGCTATATTCATACGGCTGTCCGGTTGTAATCTCGGGTGCGGGTTCTGCGATACAAAAAATGCTTGGGAAAAGGGGAGACGAAAGGGATTAGAGCGGATAATGAAGGAGATAGCAAGATATCCGTCTTCTCAGGTATGTATTACAGGCGGAGAGCCCTTTTTACAGGACCTGTCACCTTTGGTAAAGGCGCTGCAAAAGAAAAAATATCGGGTAGCAGTTGAGACAAACGGGACAATCTGGCAGGAGATATTGCCCGACTGGATAACTGTCAGCCCTAAAAGGGAAGCGCTTAAGAGTTTCAGGTATGCCTATGATGAGCGGTTCTTGAAACGGGCGGATGAGTTCAAGTATGTGATAACAGGGATAAAAGATATAGCGTTTATAGATAAAAGGATAACCGTCCCCGTTGTATTGCAGCCGGTGGACAACAACCGCAATATCGCAAACCGTATAGCAGGGTTTCTGAAACGGCATCCTCAAAACAACTGGTATATGCGTATCCAAATGCATAAAGTGTTGGAGATGAGATGAAAAAGGCGGTATGCCTCATATCAGGCGGGATGGACAGTTGTGTTGCCGCAACTATGGCAAAGAAAGACGGCTATGAGATATATGCCTTGACTTTGGATTACGGACAGAGAAACAAACAAGAGATTGCTTTCGCAAAAAAAATTTGTAAATCGCTGAAAGTAAAAAAACATATCATAATGAAAATAGACCTCTCCTCTCTGAACTCTGCGTTAATAGATAAAAGAGCAAAGATGCCGCAAAGAGTTAAAAGAGGGGAGATACCGTCAACCTATGTCCCCGCAAGAAACACCATATTTATATCGCTGGCGTTGGCGTTAGCCGAGACCTTTGATGCGGAAGCGATAGTTATAGGCATCAACTCCGTTGATTTTTCCGGCTATCCCGATTGCACGCCTGAGTATGCGACGAGGTTTCAGCAACTCATAGATGTAGCGACTAAGAAGACAGCGGAAGGCAAAAAAATAAAGTTGAAGACGCCGTTGCTTCGTATGTCCAAGCAAGAGATTATCCGTAAGGGTGTTTCGCTTGGGATAGACCTGCAGTCGCTGACCTGGTCTTGCTATGAGAGTGGAGAAAAACCTTGCGGGCGATGCCCCAGTTGTCTGATAAGAACGAACGCTTTTGCCGCTATAACTCAAAAAAACCCGCGTTCCTGACCGATGGTAGAGGACGGTCCGTGTCCGGGATGAATAACGGTATTATCAGGGAGTGTCATAAGTCTATCTCGTATGGACTTGAAAAGGGATGTCGGGGAACTGCCCGGAAAATCAGTCCTGCCGTAACCGCCGCAGAAGAGTGTGTCTCCTGTGAAGACGATATCATTGTGTTGTAAGCAGATACATCCGGGGCTATGCCCCGGAGTATGAAGCACCTTAAAAGATAATTCTCCTGCCTGTAAGGCGCTGCCATCCTCAACGGCAAAACTTTGAATGTTCAGAATGATGTCTGTCCCGAACAACTGGGAGAGGTTCTTTGCGGGATTAGTCAGACATTCCTTGTCTTGAGAGTGTATGTAGACAGGAAGATTAAACTTGTCGTTATCCTTTATGTGGTCCATATGCCCGTGGGTGTTCAAGATGAAAGACGGCGCTATCCCTAATCTATGTATAACCGCTTTTATGTTTTCGCTGTCATCGCCGGGGTCTATGATGAACCCTTTCTTCGTCTTTGCGCAGCCAACGATATAACAGTTTGTCTGAAACTCGCCTACAACAATTTTCTCTATAATCATAAGATTATTATAGGCGCAGAACGGAAAAATATCAATTATCCATCGTTATGGTATGCGGCGTTTGGCGAGTGGCGTAGAATTGACCTGTGCCTGCTTTGGCATTAGAATATACATATGATACGGCTGATAAAAAACATTGTTTTTCTTGGTTTCATTTTTTTTGTGGGCTACATCTTCGGGGTGAAGGAGGTCCGTTTTGCGGAGATAGTTTCTTCGTCTATGGAGCCGCTGTTTCAACCCGGCAATAGGGTGGCTGTGGTAAAAAAGGATGTTTTGAAGAGATACGATATCGTGTTGTTGGAAGCGCCCAAAGGAGATAAAGAGTGGCTGATAAAAAGGGTCGTGGGGCTTCCGTCTGAAACCATAACGGTTGTGAAAGGGTCTGTTTTAATCAACGGCAGTAAACTCAACGAACCGTATATCCAAGAAGCGCCTGTCTATACACTTGAAACAAAAATTCCTGAGGGCAGTTATTTTTTGCTTGGGGATAACAGAAACAAAAGCGAAGACAGCAGTGTTTGGGGTCCTGTTGATGGTTCTTTGATTAAAAGCAGAGTTGTGTGTAAATACTGGCCTCTGAAAGAGTTCTCTCTCCTTAAGTCGCACTATCCGTTCAGAAGATAAAAAAAATAAGAAAAGCGGACATTGCTATTAAGTCCGCTTCTCTTATTGAATTTTACTTGACCGCTTTTTTTAGTTTGCTTCCTGCCTTGAAAACCGGAACCTTCTTCGCAGGAATCTTCATCTCTTTCCCTGTCTGCGGGTTTCTGCCTGTTCTTGCTTTCCTCTTGGCAACCTTAAATGTTCCGAATCCAACCAGAGTAACTGTCTGCCCCTTTTTCAGGGTTGATGTGACTGCATTCAACACCGCATCTACGGCTGCTGCAGCTTCTTTCTTAGAACTTACAACCTTTGCTACCGCATCAATCAACTGTGCCTTATTCATTTATCTCACCTCCTCTTTGTCAATTTTCATACATAATACAAGGGATACAAAATTTTGTCAAGAGGAATTTTCAATATAGCAAGGGTTTGCCTGTTTTCGTCTCCTTGAATACCCTATTGTTTAAGGGTTTTCCCGCCCCTGCTTTTTTCTATTTAGCCAGTTCGGTCTCTCTTTTCTCTCTTATGACAGTTACTTTTACCTGCCCTATGTACTGCAGTGTTGCTTCAATCTTTCTTGCGATTTCTCTTGCAAGGTCCTTTGCTCTCTCGTCAGAGATTTTTGAGGGTTTTACTATAACCCGTATCTCCCTGCCTGCGGAGATAGCAAACGCTGTATCAACCCCTTCAAAAGCAGACGCAATCTTTTCAAGGTCGTCAATACGCCGTATGTATTTTTCCAGAGTATCGCGTCTTGCGCCGGGCCTTGTTGCAGATATTGCATCTGATATCTGGGCAAGCAGTGTATAAGGGTTGTTCGTTTCAGCATCCTTGTGGTGGTCGGCGGTGGCATTAACGATTACATCCGCCTCTCCGTATTTTTTAAGAAGTTCTGAGCCTATCTCGGGGTGCGCTCCCTCTACCTCTTGGTCCACCGCTTTTCCTATATCATGTAATAGCGCCGCGCGTTTTGCCGTCTTTATGTCAAAGCCCATCTCTGCGGCAATCATCCCTGCAAGGAAAGCGCTCTCCTTTGCGTGTTGCAGGGAGTTCTGTCCGTAACTCGTTCTATATTTAAGGCGTCCGAGAAGTTTTATAATCTCGGGATGGACATTCTCTATGCCGACCTCAAAGATGGTTGTTTTGCCTTCTGCTATCATATCTTCTTCCACTTTCTTTTCTACTTTTTCAACCACCTCTTCAATCCTGCCCGGATGAATCCTTCCGTCAGCGATAAGCCGTTCAAGGGTTTGCCGCGCTATCTCTCTGCGGTATGCGTTGAAAGAGGAGAGAGTAACTGCTTCAGGAGTATCGTCAACTATAATATCCACGCCTGTTGCCATCTCAAATGCCCGTATATTACGCCCTTCTCTTCCGATAATTCGTCCCTTGATTTCATCGTTCGGCAAACTCACAACGGATACAACGCTTTCGGATGCGTGTTCTGGCGCAAGCCGTTGCATAGATATGAGGATAATCTTCCTTGCTTTCTCTTCCGCTGTGTTCCGCGCCTCTTCTTCCAGTTTCCGTATAATGTTCTGCGCCTCTTTCTTGGCGTCATCCTCCATCACTCTCAAGAGTTGGCTCTTCGCCTCTTCGGGAGATATGCCTGAGATGCGGGCAAGGTTCTGTTTTGCCTCTTCAAGCAGAGTGCGTAGTTCCTCGTCCTTGTTCTTTAAGGCGCTTATCTTCTCTTCTACGCCTCTTTCGCTCAGCGAGATATCCGCCTCTTTCTTATCAAGAACTTCAAGTTTCCGTTCTATGTTCAACTCTCTCTGCTGTAACCGTTTCTCCTGAAACTGTAACTCTTTCCGTTTGTTGCGCGTCTCTCGTTCAAACTCTGTCTTGAGACGATAAATCAACTCCTTCGCTTCAATATCAATCTCGCGTTTCTTGTTCAACGCAAGGTTTTCTGCTTCCTGAACGATATCTTTTGCGCGTCTCTCTGCCGCGTGCAACGCTCTTTCGGAGACGAACTTTCTCCATAAGTAGCCAATAATCAGAGTGATAATGCCCCATAGTATAGCCCATGGTAGAAAAAGCCGTATTATGTTTGTGTCGTTAATGATAATCACCCCCCTAATAATGAGCAGGTTAACAATACACCTGTCTGTCAGAGAGGAATCAAGCGGCAGAACATTCTGTAAGGCGAGAAAAATGCGCTAAAAACGAAAATATTATTCTGCTTGGTTTTTCTATAGTTAAAAAATATATCTTCATTTTTTAAATTCTCTTTAATTATATCCTTACAAGTTTTACAGAATGAATAGCCGAAAATTCCTCTATTTTGTTTAGTACTTTTGTATCTATTTCATGGTCAAGATTTAAGACCGTTATTGCTTGTCCGCCTTTCTTGTCTCTGCCTAAAGTCATAGATGCGATATTGACACCTGTCTCCCCTAAAATTGTTCCGATGTGGCCCATTATGCCCGGTTTATCTTCGTTATAACAGACAAGAAGATAACCGTCAGGGGATGCGTCAACAGAAAAACCGTTTATCTTAACAATCCTCTCCTCACCTTTTTTTATGAGAGTACCTGATGCTGAAACTTTTTTGCCGTCTTTAACGGCGACTGTTATAAGATTTGTAAATTCTCCGCCGCTCTCCTCCCTCTCCTCCACAAGGGAAATTCCTCTTCTCTTCATAACAAGGAGTGCGTTTACGGGGTTTATCTTCTCTTCCTTCTCTTGTAATAGGCCGATGATGATATTTGCTCTCAAGAGCGAGAGGTCATAATGGGTTATCTCTCCTGAGTATGTTATGTGTATATCCTTTATGCTGCCTGTTGTCAGTTGTTTCAAAAATATTCCGAGTTTCTTTCCGAGGGAGAGTTGACCTTGTAGTTTTTCCATAGATGCCTTGTCCAGCAACGGCAGGTTGACAGCATTGCGGACTTCTTGAGTGGTGAAAGCCAATACTATCTGGGATGCCAGTTGCTGAGCGACATTTACCTGCGCCTCTTTTGTGGATGCGCCAAGGTGAGGGGTTACAATAACATGCTCCAACGATAAAAGCGGGTTGTCCGGAGAGGGCGGCTCTTTTTCAAACACGTCAATAGCCGCTCCCCTTATCTTGCCCTGCTTGATATATTCTGCGAGTGCTTCCTCGTCTATAATGCCGCCTCTGGAGCAGTTGATGATGTATGCGGTCTCTTTCATCAAATCCAACTCTTTTGCCCCGATAAGGTGGCTTGTGTCCTCAGTAAACGGGATATGTAGCGAAATAAAATCCGATTGTTTAAGGAGTCCTTGCAGGGTTACGATGGTGATATCCGATTCTTGCAGGGATGTCTTCTCAACATAAGGGTCGCACCCTAAAACCTTCATCCCTAAACTGTTGGCGACCTTTGCTACTCTTCTCCCTATGCGACCCAACCCTATGATGCCCAGTGTCTTGTTATAGACCTCTGCCCCCATAAACTTCTTTTTTTCCCATGCGCCTGTTCTCAAGGATTGGTTTGCGGCAGGGATATTTCTCGCAAGCGCGAGAAGCATGCCTATGGCGTGTTCTGCTACCGAGAGGGTATTGCCTTCGGGCGCGTTCATTACAATAATACCCGCATTGGTTGCTGCCTCTGTATCAATGTTGTCCAGCCCTACGCCTGCGCGCCCAATGATTTTCAAACTCTTGCCTTTCTCTATCACCGCGGCGGTTATCTTGGTGGCGCTTCTTACAAACACAGCATCAAACCCGTCAATGATTTCACATAACTGGTCAGGGGTGAGTTTCCCTGCCTCTGTAACTTCAAAGCCGGCTTTCTTTAATATCTCAACGCCTTCCTTTTCAAGAGAATCTGTTATCAGTATTTTTATCTTCTTTTCCATAATTTATCCTCTATATTTAATGGAAGTATTTTAGGATAAAATCCGTCATAAGTCAAATTGAAGGCGTCCTTTACATACGGAATGCAGGCGCCCTTTTGGGCGGTTGAAGGACTATTCTGCGAGCACATAGGCAAATATCAATGGCGCTATGATAGTGGCATCGCTTTCAATGACAAATTTTGGAGTGTCCGCCCCCAGTTTCTCCCATGTGATTTTTTCGTTTGGGATTGCCCCGCTGTACGAGCCGTATGATGTTGTGCTGTCCGATATCTGGCAGAAGTATCCCCAAAGTTTGCATTTTTTGTCTCTGAGGTCCTGCCTTATAAGCGGCACTACACAGATAGGAAAGTCTCCGGCGATACCGCCGCCTATCTGAAAAAACCCTATGCTTGTGTCCTTTGATGTTTCCCGATACCATTCAATCAGGAAACTCATTGTCTCCAGCCCTGATTTTACTGTGGATATGTTTCGCAGGTTGTTCTTCTTAACCTGAGAGACAAACATATTGCCTAATGTGGAGTCCTCCCAACCGGGAACGAATATAGGGATATTCTTTTCACAGGCAGCCACCATCCATGAGTTTTTGGGGTCTATCTCATAGTATTTTTTAAGTTCCCCGCTGCGCAGGACCTGATACATATACTCGTAAGGGAAATACCGTTTCCCCTTTTTTTCCGCTTTCTGCCAGTATTTGAGCATTGCCTTCTCAAGCCGTCTCATTGCCTCTTCTTCCGGAATACAGGTGTCGGTTACCCTGTTAAGATGTTTCTTTAACAGTTTCTCCTCATCTTTCGGGGAAAAATCCCGGTAGTTAGGGACCATGACATAGTGGTTATGCGCTACCAGATTGAACAGGTCTTCCTCAAGGTTTGCGCCTGTGCAGGTGATAGCATGGACCTTCCCTCTCCGTATCATCTCTGCCAGAGTAAGCCCTAACTCCGCTGTGCTCATCGCCCCTGCCAGTGTCATCATCATCTTTCCGCCCTTTTCAAGGTGCTGGATATACGCCTCAGAAGCGGCGGTTACAACAGCGGCATTAAAATGGCGGAAGTTGTGCTTAATAAAACTTTTTATATACCTGTATTCTTTTTCCATATCGGCTCCTATTTTTTAGTAGTAAATTATACCACATCACAGGGCTTGCATATAAGCGATGCCGGTGGAATATGCCCTGCGGGGAATAGTTTTGTATTAAAGTTGGCGGAGAGGGCAGGATTCGAACCTGCGGTGCCGTAAAGGCACAACCGATTTCGAGTCGGCCGCTTTCGTCCGCTCAGCCACCCCTCCGTAAAAAAACAGTGTTTATCTTCTGGGCCCAAATATAGCGGTTCCTATGCGTACTATGTTTGCGCCTTCTTCTATTGCGACTCTCCATGTGTCGCTCATACCCATAGAGAGATACTTCATTCTTATATTGGGGAGTTTTGTGTCTTTCAGTTTATCAAAGAGTTCTTTTGTTAAGCGAAAAAAGGACCTTATGTCTTCGGCTTTATCAACCAAAGGCCCCATAGTCATCAGCCCCTCAACCTTGATATTTTTCAGGCAGGCGATATCCTGCAGGAGTTTTTCCGCATCTTCGGGCATCACCCCTGATTTTTGCGGTTCTCTGCCGCTGTTGACCTCTACAAGCACAGGGAACACAATGCCCTTTTTCCCTGCGGATTTATCTATAGCCCGCGCTAAAGAGAGGCGGTCAACGGTCTCTATGGTATCAAAGATATCAAGCGCTTTATTTATTTTGTTTCTTTGCAGGTGTCCGATAAAGTGCCGCTTTACGCCCTGCTGCAACTCCTTGAACTTTGTCTCCGCCTCCTGAACATAATTCTCACCAACAGCCGTAATCACTGACTTTATGGCTTCGTTTATCTCTTTTGCGCTCCTCTTTTTTGTTGCGGCAACAACCAATACGCCGTCGGGAACAGACCGCATTATTTTTTCTGTGTTCTCTCGTATATCTATCACTCGGGTTGCCTCCATAATAGTATTATATAATAAAACCAGTGCGGGATAAACATCTCTGCGGGGCGGCGCTTGCATTTGGAAGCGTTTTTTTGCGGGGTTGCTATGCTTGGTAATGGGCAGGGGGCTATTCCAGATTGGCGTGCTGTTTTATCATCGCTGAGCGGGAGATACCCTGCTGTCTTCTGAAATCTTCTGCAAAGATATCAAGGAATATAAGGGCGCTCTGCTCAAAGAGCGAACCGCTGAACTGTAAAGAATGTTTTATGGGTATCTGTATTGTGTGGTTGGATAACTTTGTCAACGGGGTATCTTTATCGGATGTTATGGTCAGCACCTTTGCCCCTGCTTCCCGACCTTTCTCTGCAATATGTATAACTGTTTTTTTGTTCCCTGTATATGAGACGGCAATCAAAAGGTCGCCTTTTTTTATCGGGGGGCAGGGATTATCGCCCGCTACATAACTCTCTATTCCAAGATGCCTTAATCTTATTGCAAAAAACCGTCCTGCAAGACCGCTTCTCCCTGCGCCTGCAATAAAGACGCGTTTTGCCTTTATGAGGTTAGAGGCAAGCAGTTTATAATTCTTTGCTTCTATGCTGTTTACCGTATCCGCTATTTCTTTAAGTATTTTGTCTTTCATATATGTCTTTTGTTGTATAGAGAACCGTTGCCGGTGAACAAAAGTATTATACAATATCGTTATGTTTTTACAACTGCCACAATAACGGAATAGGGTGTGGAAGGCGTGATAAGATACTGAATGGCTGGGGGACTAGGACTCGAACCTAGACACCGAGAGCCAGAGTCTCGTGTCCTACCATTAGACGATCCCCCAATTCTGTTAAATGTCAAAAAGTGTGTTTTGGTGGTGAGAAGTTAATTATTCTTTTTTGCGAAGGGTTATCTTGTAATCATCTCCCTCTTTTACAATAAGGATATGCCCTTCTCTTCCAAGCCATCCTAAACTTAACATCACAAGGTTTCGTTCTCTCTTTATTGCGTTGGCAATTTGGGAAAGTGTGGCTTCGTTGTATTTTTCAAGATATTGCCAGACCTCACCCGCAACTATACCTATCTCTGTAATCATATCGTCTCCTTTCCCTTGAAACAAGGTTCGTATATCTATTTATTTTACTATTTTTTTTCTCTTTTGTGAAGAGTGTTGCATTTCGGGCATCTGGAGATGGTCTCTGAACGGCTGTCCACATAGACATAAAAACATAGGGGGCATTGCCAAAGGGTAGTATGCTTTTGGTTCTTTGTTTTACTGGTCTTTATGTGTTCAAAGCGAATCCATAAAAGAAGTATCAGGATGCTTATGAGTAAATACAGGGCTACCGCAAAATTCAGTTCTATTTTAATCATTATCGTAAATGGAAGCGAAAAGTTATTAATCCCCACGCTTGTTTATCTGTATTTATCGGTTCAAATATCCAGCGCCTGAATGTCTGTTCTGCGTAAAGGTCAAGTTCTGCGAACCCTGATGAGGTGATGAGGTTTGTAAGCGCTATTTTTCCGTCAGGGTCAACCCAGAATTTTATGCGGATAATGCCTTCCAGGGATTTCTCTATCGCCCAGCCCGGATATGTTATCGGTTCCCTGTAAATCGGGATTCGTTCGCCTGCGGGACCTTCTATCTCAATATCCGAACTTGCCGAACTCTTCTCTGATGAGGAGCCGACTAAATTGAAAGCAACGATTTCGGGAAGTTTTATATCAGGGAGTTCAAGTGTGTCAAAGATTATCTCCACAGGGGTTATGGCCTTTGATACCCCCGTAACTTCTTGCGGGGCAAACCGCAGAACCTCTCTCCGTGTCACAACAGTAATGCCTTCACTCTTTGCGGATGCTGTAGGTAGTGCGGTGGAGATGCCTGCTGTCAGTTCGGAGACAGGTGTCTCGGAAGAGGCGCTTAAAGGGAGTAAGGAGACCTCTAATGGCTTTATCTCCCTGATAGACAACGGCAGCACAAGGGAAAACAGGAACACTCCCGAGATGTGTATGGCTAAACTTAGTAGAAAAGTTTTTAACAGAAGATTGTTTTTCCAAGTCATGGTTTATTATACGCCGTCCTTTGTTTTTCTTTAAGACAACCTGTTAAGTTCGGTTTAGCAGAGTTCTCTAACTATAATTCGGGCATGGTGCCTATAACAATTTTTTTTATTCCGGATTTTCTTGCGGAGTCCATCACGCCTACAACAATGCCGTGCTCTGTTTTCTGGTCACCTTTGATAATTAACACTGCATCCGTGTTAAGATGGGCGGTCTCCTGAAAAATTGCTTCCAGTTCTTCTATTGAGACGGGGTTTTCTCTGAAAAACATGGCGCCTTCTTTGCTTATGTCCACAATGACTTCTTTCTTTGTCAGTGTCTCGGATGTTGCCGCCTGCGGTAAATTGATTTTTAACCCCGGCTGCATAATAAAACTTGAAGTAAGCATAAAGTAGATGAGTTGAAGGAATACCACATCTATAAGAGGGGCGATATTAAGTTCGCCCTTTACAATTGAATAACGCCTTGAAAACTTCATGCTATTCCTCCCCTTCGTCTCTTTTCAAAAGAAAAAGGATATCTATCAGCCGTGTAGCGCTCTTCTCCATCTGCAGAATAATGTTGTTGACTCTGCTTACAAAATAGTTATAAGCAAGGTAAGCGGGAATAGCAACAGTAAGACCTGCTACGGTTGTGACAAGCGCTTCCCATATACCGCCTGCGAGTTCTCCCGGATTTACAAGTCCGCTCTGCGCTTCTATTACCATAAATGCCTTTATCAGCCCTGTTACAGTGCCAAGAAGCCCTAACAGGGGCGCTATGGTGGCGATGGTAGCGATGATGCCCAAATACTTTTCAAGGACGGGTATCTCGTGGTTTGCGGCGTCGTCTATGGATTCTTTTATCTCTTCCCTGCTCCTGTCGGACTTCAAGAGCCCTGCTCTTATTATCCGCGGGACAGGTTTATCGTTGTTTTGGCATAACTGGATTGCCTCTCTGATTTTTCTTCGTTTCAGGAGTTCTTCAACCTCTTTAATAAATTGGTCGTTATTTATCTCTGCGTTTTTAAGTGATATAAGGCGTTCAATGATTATTGCCAGTGTGATTACCCCTGCAAGGAAGATGGGTATCATTATCAAGCCGCCCTTGATTATAAGATTCCATACACTCATTTATTCCTCCGATTTTTTAAAAGAAAAACTGTATAAATGATAGCACACTTCTTTTTTCTGCGGGGTATTCAGGGACTGAAGAATACTCTCTGTCGGTGATGTTATGAACCGCTATACCCCACTTTATGTTCTTTATTTGGAGTGTTATCTCTGAATTGAATATAGGAACACTTCCGAGCGTCTTGTCTGAGAAACTTCTTTCACCTGTGTAAGATACCCAATTATTCCACTCAAAATTTTTGTAGTTCACTACAAACCCTGCATCAAATATCGCTTCAGGGTAATACTCTACCTCTTCCGATAAAAACCGTTTTTCGCCTGTGATATACCCTGTAAAATAATCCGTAAATTTATGTTGCGCTATAAGGTTGATAGATGTTTGCCAGTATCTTTGGGGGTATGGCTCCAGCAACCCGTTTGTGTCTGTATCCGCCCAACTGTAAAACCTCTCCTTGTATGCAGGGGATATATCAAGGCGTATATCTGTGTTGGTAAATTGCTTGTTAAAGACAAGAGAGAGTTTGTATTCCTCTTCGGGGGCAAATTCGTGGCTTGTGATTTCTTTGTGTTCACTGCCAAGCATGTCCTTGTAAAGGTCGGGGATTTGGTATGTGCCTGAGAGGTTCAGAGAGGTTGCGTCATTGATATTATAAGTGAGCGAAGGAAGAAATTTCCAGCCATACCGCTCTATAACCTTTAGTGTGCCTCCGATGGTCAGCGGCCCCTGTGTTCTGTTAACGGACTGGTAAAAAGCCGTAGAGGAAAATCCGTCACTGAAGACATCCTGTCGTTCTATCCCCGTTTCAAATGAAAAAGGACCATTATTAATACG
This sequence comes from Elusimicrobiota bacterium, assembly GCA_012515635.1. Lineage (GTDB taxonomy): Bacteria > Ratteibacteria > UBA8468 > B48-G9 > JAFGKM01 > JAAYXZ01. The sequence continues at coordinate 9,961 of JAAYXZ010000061.1, read as the reverse complement.
GGAGTTCAATAATATGAAGTTTATCTCTTCGGAGTTGTCTATCCTATAAAATGTCTTGCTGATAAGCGGGATAAAATCAGGATTCCGTGTAAAGGAATATTCTGTGTTAAATGAAGTGAAATCACGCTTTCTGTCCGGGAACGGAGAGTTCTCAGGACCCGGCAGTTGCATCTCCCCGATTAACACGCCTGTTGAGAAGGCGCTTGAAGAGGATTTTCGCTGGAAATCAAAAGATATGCTGCCTGTTTTGCTGTTGTCCCTGTGTCCATGCGATAAAAGCCCCTCTATGTCTGCCTTGTATTCGGTCCCTTCTGTCAACGAGCGGTAAGAGAAGAGGGTGCCTGCGGTGTTATTACTGCCGAACAAGAAAGAGACATTGCCTTTCGCCTTTTTTTGCAGGAGATTATCCGCAAGAAAAAAATCTTCAGGGGTTTGCAGTTCAGGTAACCTTACCTTAAATGACGGGGCAGGAAACGAGAAGATATGCGTCTTTTCAATACGGGTATCCTCTCCGGTAATCTCTTCATCAGGGAGTTGTATGCCCTGTGAAAAACCGATAGATACCGATAATATTAAAATGAAGGTTAATATGGAATAAGTTTTTTTCATTTCTTCAGTTGTTTGAGTTTTTCTTCTGCTTGTTTTGTCCAATCAGTATACTCCGGGAAGAAAGTTATGATTTCAAGATATTTTTCCTGCGCTTTTGTTATCTCCCCTTGTCTTTCGTGTATGCCTGCAAGATAATAGGCAACCTCTACTTGTTCGGACGGTTTATTGCTTTGTATTTGCTCAAGCGCCTCTTTCGCTTTTTTGAAGTCCTTTAACAGAAAGAGTGTTTTGCCGTATAAGAAGGAGACCGTTGCGCTGGTCTGTGTTTCAAGGAACATCTCACATATATCCAGCGCATCATTCAATTTGCCTTGCTGTATTTTGCTGTCTATAAGCATTTCAGCGGCTGACTGGTAAAAAGAACTGTCAGGGTATCCTGTGATGAGTTCCGATAACTCTTTCTCTGCTTCCGCATAGTTTTTGGTTTCGTAGAGTTGTTTCCCTGTGGAGAATAATATCTCGTGGATATACTTGCTTTCAGGGTACTCTATCCGCAATCTGTCCCAAGTTGTTACAGCGTCATTAAAAAGGTTTTTTATGTAATATGTATAGCCAAGCCAGAAAATAGCGCTCTCTTTTACCGCTTTGCTTGCAGGAGAGCCGACAACATTCCTGAAATATATTATTGCATCTTCAAAGTTGCCCATATTAAAATTCACAACCCCTAATTTAAGGTGAACCTCCGCAAGGTTTATTGCTTCCACAGGGAGTTCTGTTATCTCTTTAAGGTAGGTCTCCGACTCTGTCCATTTCTCCTGCAACATTTTTACATTTGCCAGTTCGGCGAGGACCTTGTAATGGACATCCTCTTCGTGGCTGGTTTTCAGACCTTCAAGAATAGATACCGCTTTGTCAAGGTTCCCGCGCCGTTTTTCAATCAGTGATATCTGGAATGATGCCAATGTGCTAAATACGGTATCAGGAAATTCAGTTCGGACTCTGTTAAAAAAGTGTTCCGCGGAGGCGTAGTCCCGTTCATTGAAAAAACAGTCGCCTAACTTAAGATAGATATCCGCAACTATCTCTTTTTGTGTGATGCTGTTAGATATGTCCGATGCGCTTTTGAGCAGTTTTGCCGCTTTCGTAAATTCGTTATTCTGATAATAGGTAAGGGCTTGGTAATATAACGATAATGGCAGATATTCGGATGAAGAGAACTTAGTGGAGATAATATTGAACAGTTCCCTGCTGGTCTTTATGTCCCCTTCCCTGAATTTGGTTGTTGCGGCTGAAAAGAGGGTCTGCGCTATCTGCTCTTCAAGAAATGTATCGGCAGAGAACCTGTCTTCGTAATCAGCGTATAAAGATAGGGCAAGCGGTAAATTCCCTGTTTTGAGATGAGTAAGTATAAGGTATGATGTGGCGTCTTTGAAAAAGGCGGATTCCGGCCTTTTCTCTCTTATGATATTCAGGGATTCTATTGCTTTATTAAAATCTTCAAGATAGATGTTGTTGATAGCGTATAACAGATGAGCGTAATCAATATCGGCGCTATCCTTGTTTTCTTTTATGTGTTTTTCAATCTGAGAGTTAGATATCTCATATAACCCTCTTTTATGCGCTTCATAAGCCATCCTTAAATATCCGGAAGTATTGTTTTGCGCTTCGCATAAAAGATAAACTCCTAAAAATACAAAACAAACAAATACCCCTCCCTTTTTGAGCATGGTATTCATTTCTCCTATTCCCTGCTTTTAAATGCTCTCAACTTTTAAGCAGGAGATTAAGGGGAGGGATGTACCCTGCCCCTTAATCAGTTCCTTTACCAAGTTCAATCTATATAGGAATGGCATAACCGCCACACCCTAACCAATAGAATTGGTATGGATTTTATACCTTTGTGACTTTCGATGCTTGAAGCCCTTTATCACTGGATACTACCTCGAACTCAACAGTGTCACCTTCCTGCAGCGCTCTGTATCCATCTCCCATAATAGCGGAGTAGTGAACAAAGACATCTTCTTGCCCGCCTTCTCGTTCAATAAAGCCATAACCTTTTGCGTTATTGAACCACTTCACTTTACCTTTTTCCATCGCCATGCTATTCCCTCCTTTCTCAACCCCTGATGTTGCGGCTCCTTATAGATACTCGGAATACCGTGTGCAGGGGGTAATAAATGAAACCAGATATTTTAAACAGATTAAGAGTATTGCTCATCGGAATGGAAATACATACAGGTAGGTTCAACTAATATCCTTGTTACTCCTGATACTGCATAATAAATCTGTTTCATTGCTTTTCTAATCCTAATTATGGAAATATTTTTCCATATGCATATATTTTTGTCAAATTTATTTTTTCCCTTGAAGGTCTTCTAATAGTTTGCGGTAAACGCTATAGGTTATTTTCGCATCCGCTTCAGCCCTGTGAACGCCTGAAATGTCTATGCCGTAATGGGCGGCTATAACGGATAAAGAGTTTTTGCGGAAGAAGAAATGCTCTCTTGCTATCGCCAGTGTGTCTATGATTTTTATATCGGATAGTTCTATACCGCATAGGTTCAATTCTTTTTTCACGAAGGGTATATCAAAAGCGGCATTATGAACTAAAATAGTCCGTTCGTTGATGATATCAATAACTTTTGTGGCGATATCCCTGAAGAAAGGCGATTCTCTGATGTCGTCATCGGTTATTCCGTGGATAGATGAAACCTCCGGCGGGATGCTTCTCTCAGGGTTCAGCAGTGTTACAAAATTCTCTGCGATGTTTCCCTTTTTTATTCTTATAAGGGCAATCTCTATGATTCTGTCTTCCGCAGGGTTAAGCCCTGTGGTTTCAACATCAAGCGCTACAAGTTCCTGTATCTCTTCCATTATCCCACAAGTTTAATATATTTTTCAGGGTCTTTCTCAAACTTCTCTTTACATGCGGGACTGCAGAAATAATAGTCCTTCCCGTCTTTTTCCGCTTTGTTCTTCGTCTCTTTTTTCAGCCACATTCTGCATACCAGATCTTTGTATTTCTTGATAGCCATAATATATTATCCTCCTTGCTTGCTGGCAGAGATTTTACCACTACTTTTTCTTTTGTGCAACTGGAGTTCTGTTAAGCGTTCTCTACCCGCATATGATTTGAGAATATCCATGGGTTGCCTTTAAGGGCTATCTCCACCCTGTAAATACCCGCTGATTCAGGCGCCCATTTTTTTTGCGTTGTATCCTCCTCTGATATGGTTCTTCCGTTATGGATAATCCGCATACTTGCTTTGACAGGGCTTTGAACAATCAGATCTGTGCCTGTTAGGACGGTATCGCCCATTGTCTTTTCTCCATTATGCGTTCCGAAGAAAAAACCGGAACTGTCGGCAATAAGGTCGTTGGCGAAAAACAGGGAGCCGCGTCTCAATGTGTCTATGATAACCTGTTTGTCCTGTGCAGGGACGCCTGTGAGCGGCTTGGTAATCAGAAGATGGTTGCGGAGGCATTTGAACACGCTGTAATATTGAAAACTTTTATTGATATCCAAAAGACGAAACAAGAAAGGCAGATAATGTATATCCAGTCCCGATATGCCTACCACTTTTCTGGTTAAGGATACCCTGTCCCATATAGAGCGGACATTTTGCGAGGGGCCCTGAAGGTTTGCGGGGAAACCGAGATACCTTGCGGGAAGGTTGTATGTTCTTGTATGTTTAGCCCAGTCAAAGAGCATAGACCAGACCTCTATCCCCGTAAAACTATCTGTGTCCCAATTGTTCCAGAAATGCTCTTTTTTCACAACATAGAGTTTGTGGAATCCGTCAGGATGGGCGGCAAAGGATACGGTATTGTGTCTGCTGATTTCGGAGAGAACATTCTCTGTTGCGTCTTTGTTCCCATACCACCTCTCTCCGCCTATGACGAGCAGGTGGTTCTGCCGTTGCCTGTCATCTGTCTCTTCAGCGGTTATGACAAGCGTGTTATGGTAATACCCCTCTCTTCGGAATGTTTTCCCATATTTGAGCGGGTATTTTTTAGGAGTGTGGCTGTTGATGACAATAAAATCAGCGCCTGCTCTCTCTCCTGCCTTGCCAAGCAGTTCAATCTCTCTCTCCAGCTTTTTTAAGGGGAAGTGTATGTGAATACAGCCCTTTATCTCTGTATATCTTGACATAATAGCGCTTTTCAAGTATTATAACATATTAAAATTGTTCGCTGAAGGTTTTTTGGCGGATTTATTCTTGGCCCCATCGTCTAGAGGCCTAGGACAGGTGGTTCTCAGCCATCAGACACGGGTTCGAATCCCGTTGGGGCTATTTTTTCATCGTCTCTACCGCATGCATAATCCTGCGTTGCAGGTCATCTATCTTTATGGAGTTGAACCTGCGGTCTATAAAAAGGTTGATACCTTTGAAAAGCCCTTTCTTTATCAGTATGTCCTGTTCCCCTTTTCTGCCCGCTCGCCCTTCAATGGTGAGATAGCCGTCGTTTATTATTGCCCTGCCCTTTATTATGCTGTAAGGAAAATCGGATGTTCCAAAACTTTTTACAGGGCTTCCTGACAGGGATGATATGACTTTTATTGCCCCGAAGTTCATTACCTGTTTCACCCCGCTCTTTTTTCTTGACTCAAAAACAATATCCAATTGCGGCTGGTCTTTGTTGAAAGAGCCCTTGCCCTCCGCATTCAGAAAGCCCGACACATATATCTCTTCATTCAAATCATGGATAAGTTTAGAGATGTTTATATTATTTACCTGCATATTGAATGAGACGGGAGGTTTTGAGCGCAGGTCTTCTATATTGTATGTGACAACTCCTGTGCCGCCGTAAAAGGAGAAAGAAAGCTGTCCTTGAGTTATATCCGAAAGTATTCCTTTTATGTTGTTGACAGATAATTGGTAAAAAGAAATTTTCTCTGCCCCGAAAAGGTTGTTTGGGAGGTCTAAATAGAAGTTGTTGAGAGAAAAATTAAGAATATTCAGATTTTCAGCATGAATATGCAGGTCTCCGCTCAAACGGACTTTTTTTTTAGCGATTCTATTCTGAAATCCTTTAGGGATGCGCTTCCGCCATTTACCGAAATGTTGTATTTTGTCCTTATGTCTTCGGGGATGAGGTTTAAAAGGTCTTCCAGCGGCATGTTCTGTGTATTAAAGTTCAGCGTGAAGTTCTCCTTATCAATGAATCCGTTAAAATCAATCCGTCCGCCGCTGCTGTTGAGGAGTCTCCCTTCTGTTATGTCGGTCCTTCCCTCTTTTGTATTGTGTGCGCCGCTTATATGCGCATTGAGTTTGTTTCCATCCGCTACAAGTTCCTTCACATCTATATCAAACCGCAGAAGATTTCTCTCTTCTTTCTTTGAATAGTCAAACGACAATGTCCCTGTTGCTCTGCCGCTGAAAGGAAGGTTCAGTCCGAACATCTCCTTTACCTGCTCTATCTCTGTTCCGTTAAGCGCTATTACCAGAGTTATCCCTTCCTTGCCCCATTGTTCAAGAGCCCCTTTTACTTCAAAATCGCCAAGGTCTTCAATAGTGATGTATGTTTTTTGTATGTCTATGGTTCCTTCTTTGTAGTTTCCCGATACAGAGCCCCTGATATGCACATCTCTTTGTCCGTCCTGTATGGTGATTGTTCCGGGACTTGAAAAGGCAAATGCTTGTTTCGCAAACACTCTCCGTATGGATAATGACCGCAACAGTATTTGCGGGAATCTCTGGTATGAAATTGCTACCTTTCTGAGTGTCAGGGACAAAGGGGGAGTGTAGTTAATAGAGCCGATGGTAATCTGGTTGTTGGTAAGGGAGGAAACCTTGCGTATAAGGTACCACTCGCTCAGGAAGACAACCGTAAGTATTATAAGCAGACCTGTAAATAATACAAAGGCCAGTTTGCTTTTTTTCTTTGATTTCATAAGTTCTCTGCGCTTACTGTATAATTTTTTTTGTGTCCTGTCAATGCTTCTTGCTATTTCGTTTATAGGTTGGTATACTAAAATTAAAGTGATTACAAAGGGGGAGAAATGGCTGAATGTTTTTTCCATACGGGCAGACCCTCTGTGACAAGGTGTAAGCAATGCGGAAGACCTTTGTGCGGCGAGTGTCGTATCATAAGAGGGGAAGGTATATTTTGCAGCGAGGAGTGTGCGGACAGGTTCTCTGTCTTTTCCCAGCGGGCTGAAGAGATTGAAGAGAAGAGAAATAAAAGCGGAGGAAAGGCAGGGCTTATAAGATTTATAATATTTGTAGTTGTGCTTTTAGTGATATTTATGACAGTAAAAAAATTATTCTGGTAATAAATAACGGAGGAGCAGTAAAATGAAGGGCAAAGATGATAAGTTCAGTATAGGCGAAGGGCGGGATATAGACCAAAACATAAAAAAACTGCAGAAAGAATTGGGCGACCTACAACTCAACGGCGCTCCGGATATTATAGAAGAAGAGATTGAAAGAAGAAGAAAAACTAAAAAAACTCAGACGAGACAAAAGATAAAGATAGAGAAAAAAGAAGTAAAAGAAATAAAACCTCCGCCTGCGGCAGCGCAGAAATACACCCCTATTATTGAAGAGAAGAGACCCTTGCGGGAGAGGTTCGGGATATTCAAAAACACAAAATTTTACATTACTGTTTTTGGTATTACAGCCGCAGCGTTTGTTCTTATCAAAGCGCCTGTCTTTAAATATACTACGCCTGCAAGAAACGACAGCGATTTTTATGGGATAGATGTGGGTTTTAAGTATTATAACAATATATTCGGGCAGCAGACCAGAAGCAAAACGATTGTCTATGTCGGACAAGAAAAAATAGAGATGCCTATCTCTATGGAACATTGGTATAGTTTGAGCAAGGAGAAAAAGTTTCTTGCTATAGACTATTACCGTAATAAATAGAATAGTTCTTGTTATGATTGCAGGCAACAGGGATAGTTAACAGAACTTTTCTGAGATGAACTTTCCGATATATTGTGTAAGGACAAGAACTACTATAACAATTAAAAGATGTTCCCCTATAACCTTCAGAGGGCTTTCTTCTTGCTCTTTCGCAAGGATATAACTAAAAATAATCAGCAGAAACATACCCCAAGCAATACTTACTATGAAAGCGGTATTTAGAGGCAAAAACCAAACAGGAATAAGAAAAGACGAAGAGAATATAAACTTTGAGATAAAGGTTGCAAAAGTTGCTGTCCATATCTCTTTTGCGCTGTGTTTTATCTCCGCCTCTTCGGATATATGTATGCCAAGCGCGTCTGAGAAAGCATCCGCAACGGCAATGGTAAGAATACCTCCGAGAACGATGGTCTTTGATTGAGTCCCTGACAAAAGCCCTGATATCAGTCCCAGTGTCGTTATAATGCCTGAGGTAAGCCCGAAACTAAACCCTGTTTTCCATGAGTGGTCCATTCCCTAATTTTAATCCTTTTTACACCGCTTATCAACACCCAACTCTCCCCTCCCCACCTTTTCTTGTTTTCTCTCGCTTCCTTTCCTTTCCCCTCTCCCTTGAGTGACTACCTTCCCTCGCTTTTCTCTTCTTTCCTGTCCCCTCTCCCTTGAGTTGCTACCTTTCCTTGCTTCTCTTCCTTTTTCCCCTCTCCCTTGAGGGGAGAGGGCTTAGGGTGAGGGTGAAAAGGGTGAATATCTTTTTAACACCCTCCCTCAAGGGGGAGGAGCGGAGAGAAGAATAATTCTCGCCTTAAGTTGTTAATGGGGTCAGGTCTTGCTTTTTTCATTTTTCTTTCTCACCTCTGTTCTTCTTTTCCCTCTCCTTTGAGTTGCTACCTTCCCTCGCTTCTCTTCCTTTTTCCCCTCTCCCTTGAGGGGAGAGGGCTTAGGGTGAGGGTGAAAATTATTACCAATTTAGCGAAAGGCAAGGGCGTTTATCTCTCCTCTGTCCTTTTCCCTTATCTGAACAAGTTTTTATCGACTGTCGCATACTTGGTTTGCAAAGACATTAGGCTTTCTTATAGGCTCACTCTGTATTGGAAAAGATTGTTTGACAATCTGGGAGAAACATCCTAACCTATCACTAAAAAATCACAGATTGTCCTTTATAAGGAGGTGCCTATAGGATAAAAAAATATGAACATCTTGAGCGGCAAAGCAACTTAACGTAGTGCCGGATAGACAAAGGAAATGAAGGTGATTCCGCTGAAAGTGGTAATTCCTTCTGCTGCCCCGCAACGGTAATGCCTAAAAAGGTGAGCCCGGTCTATTGTTTATCCAGGAAAGTAACCTCGCGGGAGGAGAAAAAATGGAAAGGTATTGCAGGAAAGAGCGTTGGAAGTATGGTTTTACGTTGATAGAGTTGTTGGTAGTAGTGGCGATAATAGCGACACTCGCGGCGCTACTTTTACCGGCATTGTCTACAGCGCAGGAGAGAGCAAGACAGGTAGTATGTATAAGTAATGTGAGGCAACTGGCAATGGCTTTTATTATGTACGCGGCAGATTATGGATATTACCCGCCTGCTGCCAGTGACATATGCGGTGCCAATAATCACAGATGGTTCGGTGAACGGGTTTCGGGAAACCCGTGGTCACCAAGCAGTTTCGTTATGACTCCGAAAACACCTATCTATGCATATCTGCCGGACAAGAAAATCAGAGCATGCCCTTCTTTTAAAAAATTTACAGCGGGATGGGAAGGCGGAGGCGGTGGATATGGCTATAATGACCAGTATGTCGGCGGCAGCGGTCCGATGGGTATGCCCGAAGCGGAACTCCCTGCAAAGGAAGCCCAAATTAGAAGACCCTCGGAAACAATAATGTTGGCGGATTGCGCTATCTGGCAAACCTCTGGCATTATAGAATATTGTTTCGTAACCTCTCCATATTGGGACTATGGTGAATGGGGTAGTTATGAATCAACGCCAAGTATTCACTTCAGACACAACGGTAGAGCCAACGTGGCTTTTTGCGACGGACATGTTGAGTCGAAAAAGTTAGATGCAACTCACGCCGGGGTGTATGCGAGCAGTGAGGACATCCAAACGTCTAACAATTTAGGTTATGTCGGAATTGACAATACCCTATACGACAGAAATTAAATCATGGTTTGCATATTGACCTTTATTTCACAGACAATGGATTGTGTCATTCCGCCGTCCATGTAAAGAGACGCGGAAATGAAAAAGATCTTTCTGGAAACTATGAAGAATATTAAGGCAAGTTATGATTCTCTGCTCGCGAAATTTGCCCAAAAAGGGAAAAAGGGTGAATCCGTTAACTCTGATGTTCGTTTTGCTCCGGTTGACGGAAACCAAAATCGTGGTGATCATGAATTGCCGGGAGTTGTTGCATTTCTTTCAACAGAGATGCTGCAGTCGGGCGCAATGGAAGATTCGTACATTGGTAGATGAGATGTTGATTATCGCTAAAAAATGAAAATATATCTCCCTGTCCCCTCTCCCTTGAGTTGCTACCTTTCCT
>JAAYXZ010000060.1 GCA_012515635.1 Elusimicrobiota bacterium | reverse complement strand
GGGAGACATCATAAACAGTATTCATACCTAATTGTTCCCAAGGGACTCTCAACACTTGAGAGAACGTTTGTCTTATCCTATGAGTCATTATCTGTCTATTGGTAAAGGCGTAGTTTGCCGCGGCATTCATTGCTTCAAAATATTGCCGCCCTTCTTTAGAGTTAGCCGGCGCGCAGGCAAGTTGTCTGTCAGGCAGTTTTATTCCGTACTTTGATGATACTTTTCCGAACCTATCTAAGTAGTCTGCGCACACTTGATATCCTAAGCCCCTGCTCCCTGAATGAACCATAACGGTTATCTGTCCTTTGGAGATGCCGTATTTACTCGCAATTGTTTTCTCATAGATATCGGTTATCTGTTGTATTTCAAGGAAATGGTTGCCGGAACCCAGTGTTCCAAGTTGAGTCCTTCCCCGTTCATATGCCCGGCTGCTGACATTATCGGGGTTAGCATTTTTTTTTGTTCCCTGGTCTTCAATATGCTCAATATCTTGATGTGTTCCAAATCCGTTTTTTACTGCCCACCCGACTCCCTCAACAAGCACCTTTTCCAGTTCTTTTTTTTTCAGCGCAAGGTTGCTTTCAGAGCCGACACCTGAGGGGATATCAATAAAAAGTGAATTTAGTAAAACTCCTAAATGGTCTTGTATATCTTTAAGTTGTAAATTTGTTTTAAGCAGGCGGACTCCGCAACAGATATCATATCCGACAAAGCCGGGGGCTATTACGCCGTCTTCAGCATCAAAGGCGCCTACTCCCCCTATCGGCGCCCCATAACCCCAATGAACATCGGGCATAGCCAAACTATATTTGACAATACCAGGCAGTTTAGCGACATTGATTATCTGTGAGGGAGCATTATCCGAAAGGGCTTTATGGAGAAGTTGTTCTGATATAAAAAGTATCCCCGGAACCCGCATATCATTTTTTTGGGGGATAAGCCATTTGTAGTTATTTATTTTTTCTATTTCGTTCAATAGCATTTTCCATTATTTCCCAGCCGGCATCTAAACTTTTTTTACTCAGGGCTATAGCATCTTTTGAGGAAAAGGTCTGTTCAATTCCATAATATAAACTTTGTATAGTAAAAGGGAAAAAGTATTGGTTTATTATATAGGCGGTGGCGCCGGTTGCTACCATATTAGCGGTCTTGATACTCCCTAATTTTTCGGCAATTCTGCTTGCTTCAATCTCTGTGTTGCCTTCCGAAGAATTGGTTTTTTTGATAAGGGAAGAGTTTAATATTACAGAGGCGTTTTTTTTAAGATAACCTTTCAGCATTCGGTAAGAGTTCTCTTCCATAAAAACACCGATGTCTATTTCATTACTTACAGGGGATACGATATCTTCGGCGGAATAAATGACAATAGTACAGTATACATAGCCGCCGCGCATCTCGGCTCCATATGAAGGCAGGCAACTGACATTCATGCTCTGGCGTATAGCGGCATAGGAGAGTATCTTGCCTGCTGATAGTATGCCCTGTCCTCCCGATCCTCCGATTATCAGCCGCGCTTTTCCTGTCATTTTTATATTTATCGTGTCTTTGTTTATCCAAACGGCGCTTTAAACCTTTAATTGCCGAATAGGAATAATATCAAGAAAATGTAAACTCAAACGTCTTTTTTGCGTCCAATAAGTATTGTATCACATATAATATACTAATCAATTTTAAAAAAGGCGGATTTCTGGTATAATTCTTTCTATGATTTCTTATAATTTGTTTCTTTCAAGAAAGTTTGCAGGCCAGCGAAAAAAGGCGGACAGTTTTCTTTGGTTTATAAGCATTTTTTCTATTGCAGGGATAGCCATAGGGGTTGTAGCCCTTATGCTTGTTATAGGGGTGATGAACGGCTTTTCGGGTGAGTTGAAAAGAAAGATTATAGGCGCCTATCCTTTAATAACTGTGGAAGGCAGACCGTATATCTACAATTACCGTCAGATATCAGAAGAAATCGCCACAAACATTCCTGAAGCGAAAGGTGTAGCGCCATATATTTCCACACAGGTAATTTATAAGTCCAACAGGTATATGACGGGCGGTATTCTGAGAGGTATTGACCCTGTTTTGGAAGACAATGTTACTAATATAGGAAAATTTCTGAAAACAGGGGGGGTGCAAGAACTTGAGAACGGGATTTTTTTAGGGAGTGAACTTGCAAAGGAACTGGATGTAGAGGTTGGAGATGAGATATGGGTGATTACGGGTATTATTGCAAGAGAAAAGAGAGCCAAGGTAACGGGCATAGTGGAGTCAGGTATATATGCTTTTGATGCATCCAGCGGTTTTTTCTCTCTTAATAATCCGACTTTAAGTTATGGAAATGCTGTCCATGGCATAGGTGTCAGGATAGATAATATCTATGCATCAGAGAAAGTGGCAAAAAAAATCAGGGATTTGCTTGAGAACGAATATACAGTTTCAACGTGGATACAGAAAAACAAGATTCTTTTTGCCGCTCTTGCTATGGAGCGTAAAGCGATGGCAATTATATTG
>JAAYXZ010000059.1 GCA_012515635.1 Elusimicrobiota bacterium | reverse complement strand
CTTTATAAGCGGTATAGGATTCTTATAAAACACTTGTTCAATTGTAGCAGGATACACATACTCTTCAGGCATATCAACGCTTTGTAATGATTGATAAATAATAATTTGTCTGCTATGCCCCACTCTCTTAGCAAAAAACAGTATCCCCTCCTTCACTTCAAGCCCTTCTAAGACTATCTTCAAGCATTTTTCAAGGAATTTTCTGATATCTCCAACTGTATAGAGGACCTTCTCCAACCCTTTTAGAGTATCTTCCTGAGAGTATTCAAGATTGAATATAGAAAAATTCACAAAATTATTTATTTTTCTTCTCGTTGGTTCAAAAATGAATACAATTATAAGCAATACAAGCGTATCCGGCAATACAGAATCACTCGGTAAACGCGATGCGAAAAACCATCTCAGAGAAAAAAGTGAAATGTTGTAAAATATGAAAATAAAAAGTATCAAAAAGAAATAAGAGATTATTTTTTGCATAAGAACAGAGACATCCATTATTTTATACTTTGCTATCCCGTATCCAATAATTCCGTTCAGTATAATTACACCCAAAGGGCTAAATTGCGCGAGTATTTGGGTCTTAAGCACTAAATGCAACACAAAATTGCATAAAATAACAAAAGTAAAACCTAAAAAACATCCCAAAAGAATATATTGAAGTTCTGCTCTTGCCAATCCCTTTTTGGTTTTCAGTTTTTTAAACAACAACGCAATAGCGTAATACCCCATTGCTGCAAACAAAACAAAATAAAGTGCAAATGGCCAACCGTATGTAGCATGCGGCAAATTGTTTAAACCTTGTTGCTCAACAGTAACTGTTTTAACAAACGAAGGGAAAAAGCCAAGAGAAAAATTAATAACCGCTATTATAACCATAAAAAGAAATTCTTTCTTTTTTAAGAAAGTAGCGTTTTTTTCCCCTATTGAATATACTAATGCAATTAAATTTAAGGTTACCAAGCTTCCTGTAATAAAAGCTCCTCTTATCCAAAATTCAGAAGCAACAGGATTCTTTGCATTAACAATAAAAAGAATTATTAAATTCCATATCAAAATATTTATTCCAAGATAGGAAAAAATGCAGTTTATCAGCCGTTTAGGATTGCTCTTATATACAAGGTAAGTAATAAACGCGTTTAACAACAGAGTAAATATCAAAACTATTGTTGTTATATTCACTCAACTCTCCTTATTAAAAGAGAAGAATTCGCTCCCCCGAAACCGTGCGAATTAACCAATGCTATGTTAATCTCATTCTGTCTCGGATAATTAGGCACATAATCAAGGTCGCACTCAGGGTCAGGAAACTCATAGTTAATAGTCGGAACCACAACATTTTCCTCCATCCCCAAAACTACGGAGATTATCTGCATAACCCCTGCGGCTGAATATGGATTGCCTATATGCCCTTTTATAGAACTTACCGGCTTTCTGTATATGCAGGAGCCGAAAACATCTTTAAGAACCCTTGTCTCGCATAAATCAAGTATTTTATCAGATGGAGCGTGAGCTGAAACATAACTCACATTATCAGGGCAAATGTCCGCATTTCCTAAACACCTGTCTATAGCCCGTTTAAGTCCTGTTCCCATTACCTCCGTTTTGCTCTCTATGCTCTGACCATATCCAATAATCTCTCCATAGATATTAGCACTCCTTGCTAAAGCGCTCTCTAACTCTTCAAGAATTATAACCGCCGCTCCCTCAGAGAGCACTCCGCCATCTCTGTATTTATCAAATGGTCTGCTTGCTTTTCCTGGGTGTTCAATCTTTGACATAATATCGGCGGCGCATAAGGTCGCAAGCATTAAAGGTGTTGTAGGGCAGTCAGAACCGCCAGCCATAATACATTGCGCCTCTCCGTCTCTTATCAGGCGATAGCCATTCCCTACTGCGTCAAGCCCGGAAGCACACCCGGTAGATACTGTCAGGTTAAAACCGGGAATATCAAGAGCGCCGGCAATCTCTCCTGAAGGGGCATTCGGAACACTGATAAAAGAAGAGAATGGATTTATTCTGTTGAGCCCTTTAGAATATAAGGTTTTACACTGTTCTTCCATCGTTTTAAAATCCGTGCTTGATATCCCCATAACAATTCCGGAATACTGATTCTTCAAATCATCAGAACTCAGCCCCGCATCTTCCAACGCCATCTTACAGCAAGCAACTGCAAACTGTGAAAACCTCGCCATCTTTCTTGCTTTCTTTTTCTCTATAAACTCTTCAGGATAAAAATCTAACACCTCCCCCGCAATACGCACAGGAAACTCTGATGCATCAAAGAAACTTATTTTTTTAATACCGCATCTTCCTGTCTTAAGGGCATACCAAAAGTTCTCCTTCCCTATTCCGTTAGGAGCAACTACGCCTACCCCTGTTATAACAACCCTGTTTCTGTTCATTTACTTTATAATTACCGCCTCTTTATTGATACTTGCTATCTCCTCCTCAAGTTTCTCTCTATTCCCTGAATAAAAATAATAACGGTTGGTATTCAAAAAATCCTTGATAGTTGAAAATCCGCTTGCTCTATAAATTAAATATGCTTCATCAGAAATTGATACATCCATACCTGCTTCTTGTAATTCCTTTTGAAAAAGCGCTGTATCTTTTGCATATTCACTAAACGGTTTCCCGTTTATCTTATAAGGCAACGGTTCCCAAAATGTGGGTGGAAACAGGTTTTTTATTTGGTATGTCATTGTCTTGTAAGGGTAGGTCTCTCTATCTTGTATTGTAAAATTAAATCTTTCAGGATATTTAAACCATAATGTCCCGGGATATATCCCCGCAAACTGCACCATAACAGAATTGGGCCGAACCTCTTTAATAAAATCTATCGTCTTCTTTCTTGTATCCTGCGTCTCAAATGGCGCGGGATAGATTAAACTCACCACCGTGAATATCCCCGCTCCGTTGCATTCGCTAAGAACCATCTTTGCTTTCTCTATATCTATGTTTTTATTCATTCCTTCTCTTAAGATTTTTTCATCTGTAGATTCAAGACCAAAAAATATGGCTTCACAGCCAGAGGTTTTCAATAAAGTAAAATCAATATCAAACTCATTGATATGCCCGAAACTGGCATATTTTACATCCAGTTTTTCTTCAATAATTTTTTCTGCAACACTCATCATAAAACTACCGGGTGTGCTTGACCCCGCATATCTAAAAAGGGTAACCCCATATTTATCTTTCGCATCTTTTATCTCTTTTATTATTCTACTCGGAGATTTGACCCTCCTTTTTCCACTCTTTATGGGATGGATACAAAAATGACAACTGTTAGGACAGCCACGGCTTTCATCCAAAACAAGAATTTTAAGTTTTTCGTTGATATTCAGATAAACATCGGGAGTATATACAGGAATAGGCAGTTTATCAAGGTCTTCTATCAGTTTTCTTGGCGTCCTTACAACAGCGCCGTCTTCTTTGCGGAATATTATATTGGGAATATCTTCTATCTTTATTTCCCCTGCAACGAAATCCGCAAGATATTGAATCGTCTCCTCTCCCTCACCATAACAAAGAGCGTCAAAAGAATTGCCTACTTTATAAATTTCTTCGCCGAATATATCAACCTGAGGACCGCCACCGATAATTTTGAGATTGGGAAATCTCTTTTTTAGATATACACCTGCATCAACAGACCATCTGAAGCCATCTCCCGCCCACAGTTTAAACCCAATGCAGTCAATCTTTTCCCTCTGAACAAAATCTTCAAGATATGCCTGAAATTTCTCGGAAAACCTTCTCTTGTTTTTTTCTAATTTGTTGTCTATGCGTTTCAGTTTGAATAAATCAATAAACGACGGGCTTTTCCCTTCTATAAAAACCCTGTGCGAGAACCTCTCAAGAAAACCGCTTATCTCATCCGTAAAAACATCTGAGAATAGCGATGGTTGGTTGAAATCAAGAATCTTTACATTTCTTCCTGTACTAATAAGCGCTGATGCAAGAACACCAAGTCCATTATCCGGTATAAAATCGGATAATATGTTAGGAAGCCCTGCTACCGAAACAAGCAAAAAATTCTTTTTCATAATAATCTATTATACTATGTATGTTTACTATTTGACAAAGGAAATTATGCTATAATAAGCGCTATGCTATAATAAAAGCGAGGTAAACAATGAAAAAACTTTTTTTTATATCTATTATTTCTCTTATGTTCGGGTTTAATCTCTTTGCGCAAGCATTCAAAAACCCGCCGGAAGGGGCTGCGGCGCTTTCACAAGGAGGAGCTTTCATATCTCAAAGCGACGATGCCTCCGCCATAACACACAACCCTGCAGGGCTTACCCAAACAAAGGGGCAAAACTTTATGCTCGGAAGTGTTGTTCTGTATCCTATAACAAAAGCCAAAACAACTGCTTATAAGGGTTATATGGAAGAGGCGGTTGCCTTCCTTCCTTACCTGTTTTTTTCCACAGATTTAGGAGAAGAAAGCCCTCTGCGACTCGGGCTTGGAATAACCTTCCCTTACGGACAAAGCACTGAATGGAGTGATACAGCTGTAAGAAGTTGGAGCTATTCAGTTCCTTACTACTCTTCAATGCAAACAATGAATATCTCTCCTGTTGTTGCATATAAAATCACACCTTCTTTATCTGCGGGAGCAGGACTCAATATATACAACAGCAAACTGAATATGAAGTATCTGCTTCCTCTTGCTCCACCTTTAGATTTTCCCGCAAAAATAGACGTGGAGGGAACCGCTACCGGTTGGATTACAGGATTGCTATATAAACAACAGCGATATAGTATGGGACTGCGTTATAAAAGTGATTTCACCGTTAAATATGACGGCGATTGCAAGATGACAGGAACAGAACTGCCGGCAGAGATGAAGATCAATTTTCCGGATAATATAGGGCTGGGAATTGCTTTCTTTCCAAACGACTCTTTAAAAATAGAGATAGACGGCGAATGGTTTGGCTATTCTTCTGTAAAAAGAATACCTGTCTCCATTAGCGGTTTTCCCCCATATATTGAACGAAACTGGAATGATATATATACTATTGCATTAGGAACTGAGTATAAAAAATCGGATAGAGTAAAACTGAGAGGTGGAATCACATACACACCTACCCCTATACCACACTCTACTTGGGACCCGAGTTTACCGGATGCCGATAGTTTTGTAACTACAGGAGGGGGAGAATACTCTACGCAAATAGGCACTTTCAATATTCTGGCAGGCGTCCATCTGTTTGAGCAACAGAAAATAAACAAAGGAGAACCTTATGATGGAGAATATCAATCCACAGGATATTTCATCAACCTTGAATACAAAAAAAACTTCTGATATAGACACTAAACTTGGCACAATACTCGTAATTGACGATGAGCTTGGTCCGAGAGAGTCCCTGAGAATGCTTTTTAAAGACGATTATCACATGATTATAGCGGATTCCGGTGACGCAGGTATACGGGAAGTAAAAGAACGCGACCCTGATATAATTATACTTGACCTGAAAATGCCAAACAAGGGGGGATTAGAAACATTAGAAGAGATACGGTATATTGATGAGAAAATCCCCGTTATTATACTTACCGGCTACGGTGATATGGAATCAGCGAAAAAAGCAATAAGTTTAAGTGTAGTTGAATTTATAAGCAAACCATTTGATATTCAGGATATGCGGAAAATCGTAAAACGGGTATCTGAAAAACGGATAATAGAAAAACGTTCTGAACGACTTATTGCCGATTTAAATATTCTTAATAATAATTTAAAGACACGACTGACACGACTTGAAAATATGGCAACCATCGGGCAATTATCCACAGAAATAATACACGACACAAATAATTTACTCACTATTATATACGGTTACATTCAAATTCTTATCAAGGAATTGGATATACAGCAACTACCGGACAAACAAAAAAAATACGTGGAGATTATAGAACGGGAAATAGGTAAATGCAGATATG
>JAAYXZ010000011.1 GCA_012515635.1 Elusimicrobiota bacterium | reverse complement strand
CCGTATGTGGTATAAATACGGCTTTCCTCTTGTTTTAAACACCGATACCCATTCCCCTGATAATCTTATTGACGACCTGTTCGCAGAAATTCTAATCATATCAGCGGGCGTAAACAAAGAGGATGTGGGCAAAATTCGTCAAAACAGCGTTATGCTTGCGGAAAAACTACTGAAATGAAAGAGAAACTAACTCTGGTGCTGGTAGGTAATGAAAATACCAAAGAGGCGCAATCCGCTCTAAAAAAATGCGGGTGGTGTGAATTCAGGGTAGACGAGTTTCTTAAGAGAAAAGAGGAGAAAGAACTTGCGAAATGGCTCTCCCTCAAAACTACGGCTAAAAAGATAGGAACCGTACGGCGGCAAAAGGAACATCAGGGAACAGGGCTTGCCGTCTCTGAAAAAAAACGGGCAGAGATATACAAGGATATCTTGGAGTATGTTAATTATGTGGATGTGGAGATAAAAAGCAGCATAGCCGAACAGGTGATAAAAGAAGCAAGAAGAAAAAAGAGAGGCGTAATTGCATCCTACCACAACTTTTCAAAGACACCCTCCTTTAAAACATTGAAGGTTATTTACAGAGAAGGAAGGCGATTAAATCCTGATATCATCAAGATAGCCGCTAAGGTTAATAAAACCGATGAACTCTTCTCTCTCCTTGCCTTTACACACAAGTATTCCCAAAAATTCCCGCTGGTTATTGCGCCTATGGGAGTATCTTTCGCAGAACGGATTATCCCGCTATATCTCGGCTCCGCCTTTACATATATCGCACTCACTGCAAAGACAGCTTCAGGGCAAATCATATATAACGATTTGTTAAAGTATTGCCTGATTTAAGCAATACGGTTAAAGCCACTGCGTTTAACCCTGTCAGCGCTATAGCGCAGGTTTTGACTTATCCAATCGCAAACATTAATATATCTAATAATGAGAGAAGAAGAGATTATTGAATTTATCAAGAGGCGGATGGTCCCGCAACAGACAACGGTTATAGCCGGACCGGGAGATGATACGGCGGTCGTATCTTATAACCGCAAGGAATATATGCTGTTAACCACGGATTGTGTGGTAGAGGATATACACTTCACAAGAAAAGAGGCATCTCTATATCAGATAGCAAAAAAAGCCGTTGCGGTAAATTTAAGCGATATAGCAGCAATGGGGGGCATACCTTTATACGCGCTTGTCAGCGCAGGGTTGCCCGAAACTTTTACCCGCAGAGAGATTATCCAACTTATCAACGGATTAAAATATATGGCGGATAAATTCCATTTTGATATTGTAGGCGGAAACCTCACGCGCTCGGAGAAGTTATTTATAGACATATCCCTGACAGGCAAGGTGGAAAAACAATCCCTTAAAAAGCGCAGTGGCGCAAAACCTGGAGACCTTATATTTGTAACAGGACGATTAGGCGGCAACCGCATTAAAAAACACTTAAGTTTTACGCCAAGAATAAAAGAAGCGAGAAAAATAATTAAAGAGTATTCTGTAACCGCAATGATGGATATATCCGACGGGCTATCAACAGACCTTACACGACTGGCTAAAGCAAGCAATGTTGGGTTCAAAATCTATCTTGATAAAATACCGCTTTCACAGGACGCAATAAAGATAGGCGGCAACAAAGGCAAGGCGATACAACATGCATTGAACGACGGCGAGGATTATGAACTTCTATTCACGGTATCCAAACATAATCGTAAAAAAGCCCCGAAGAGTATTAACGGACTCCTTTTAAGTTGTATCGGCGAGATAGTTAAAGAAAAAAAATATACGGGTATATCTATAGACAATAAAAAAACGGCGATACAAGCAAAAGGTTTCTCTCATTTTTAAAGAGGCGATAAAAAGGGAAGCCAAATCAAAGCATCCGTTTCAAAAACTTGCCGGTATATGTCTTCTTATCCTTTGATACCTGTTCAGGTGTCCCCTCCGCCACGATACAACCACCCTTATCGCCGCCATCAGGACCAAGGTCTATAATATAGTCGGCACTCTTAATAACATCAAGATTATGCTCTATAACAAGAACAGTAGACCCCCTTTCCACAAGGTCATTGAGCATCTTCAACAATTTTTCTATATCGGCAGTGTGAAGCCCCACTGTGGGTTCGTCAAGTATATATAGTGTCTTTTCATTCCCTTTCCTGCATAATTCCGTTGCAAGTTTGACCCTCTGCGCTTCCCCGCCGGAGAGAGTAGTGGCTGACTGCCCTAATTCAATGTATCCCAGTCCCACATCATAAAGCGTTTGAAGTTTTGCTTTAAGGGAAGGGACCTTCGCAAAAAACAGAAGGGCATCCGCTATCTTCATATCAAGAATATCCGCAATATTTTTTCCTTTATAAAGGACCTCCAATGTCTCTCTGTTATACCTTTTTCCTTTACAGACATTACAGGGAATAAAGACATCGGGAAGGAAATGCATCTCTATCTTTTTAATTCCGTCCCCCATACATGCCTCGCATCTGCCGCCTTTTACATTAAAACTGAACCTTCCCTGCTTATAGCCCCTTATTCGCGCCTCTTCCGTATTTGCAAAGAGTTGCCTTATATATGTGAAACTATTTGTATATGTGGCAGGGTTAGACCTCGGTGTCCTACCTATGGGCGACTGGTCTATGACTATTACTTTATTTATCTCTTCTAACCCCAGTATAGCATCGTGTTCCCCCGGCTCATCCTTTGAGCCGTATAGAATTTTTCTGATTCCTTTATACAAGACATCTTCTATCAAACTGCTTTTCCCTGAGCCGGAGACACCTGTCACGCATACAAACATACCCAACGGCACCTTCGCATCTATGTTTTTCAGGTTGTTTTGCCTTGCCCCGATAACTTGCAGATATCTACCGTTTCCTTTTCTTCTGCTTTCAGGGACAGCAATCTTCTTCTTTCCAGAGAGATACAGCCCCGTTAATGACTCAGGATTCTCCATAATATCTGACGCAACCCCATACGAGACCACTTCGCCGCCTTGTTTCCCCGCTCCGGGACCCAAATCAATCACATAATCGGCATTTCTTATGGTCTCCTCGTCATGCTCCACAATAACCACAGTATTCCCTGTATCTCTTAACTGTTTAAGCGTATTTATCAATTTCAAGTTATCCCTCTGATGAAGACCTATTGTCGGTTCATCAAGAATATACAGCACACCTACCAACCCCGAGCCAATCTGTGTGGCTAATTTAGTTCTCTCTATCTCCCCGCCTGAAAGAGTATGTGTCATTCTGTCAAGAGTAAGATAGTCCAACCCCACCTCCTCCATAAAGACCAGCCGGCTGGTAATCTCTTTAAGTATCTGTTTTGCTATAAGTTTTTCTCCCTCGCTTAACTTGATTGTATTAAAAAACCGTTTTGCTTCCTTAATGCTCATTATCACAATATCCGTAATGGATTTTTTGCAGACCTTAACCGCAAGAGATTCTTTTTTTAGGCGCGCGCCATTGCATACGGGACATTGCACTTCCCTGATGTATTTCCTTATCTCATCTTTCCTGTACTGGCTCTCTGTCTGAACAAAAAGCCGTTCCAGATTCGGTATAATCCCTTCAAAACCATACTCTTCCGAACCGTTGAGTATTGCGCTTAATTCCTCTTTTGTAAGGTCGCAGGGCCTGTAATCCAAATCCTTGCCCATATCTCTCAAGATACCCTTCAATAACCTCCTATAGTACAAGAAGAGACCTCTCCCGCCTGCTTCCTGCCACGCCTTTACAGCCCCAGCGCGAAATGTCTTTGTTTTATCCGGTATAACAAGTTCAGGGTCAACCTTCATCAGAAACCCCAACCCCTTGCATTCAGAGCAGGCGCCATACGGACTGTTAAAAGAGAACATACGGGGCGTCAGTTCCTCAAACCCCTTGTTGCAGTCAGGGCAGGCATAATGTTCGCTGTAAAGGACATCCTTGCCCTTTTTATCCAGTATAATAAGCCCTTTTCCTACCTTTAACGCCATCTCCACGCTCTCAGCTACCCTGTCCCTCGTCTCTTCTGACGGGTTAAAAGTGTCAATAAGGATATCTATATTGTGTATCTTATATTTCTCAAGCGTTATTTTTTCTTCCACATCCATATATTTCCCGTCCACCCGCACTCTCAAAAAACCGCTCTTTCTTATCTGTTCAAAGATATTTTTATATTCGCCTTTTCTTCCCCTTACTACCGGCGCAAGTATGTTAACCGCCCTGCTCTGTATATTCTCTGAAATTTTATCAATAATCTCTGTGGATGACTGCCTTGATATCACTCTGCCGCAGTCAGGACAGTGGGGGACTCCTATCCTCGCAAAAAGAAGACGGAGGTAATCATATATCTCTGTGGTAGTTGCTACCGTAGAACGCGGATTGGATGCAGCCCTTCTTTGCTCAATAGCGATTGCCGGCGGAAGCCCTGTTATGTTGTCCACATCCGGTTTTTTCATCTGTTCAAGAAATTGGCGGGCATAAGCGGACAAACTCTCAATGTATCTTCTCTGCCCTTCGGCGTAAAGAGTATCAAAGGCGAGGGAAGATTTTCCTGAACCGGATATACCCGTAATAACAACAAGTTTATTTCTGGGAATATCTATATCTATCCCCTTAAGATTATGCTCCTTTGCTCCCCGGACACTAATAACTTTTGGTTCTGTCATAATCTTTTATTATACCTGTTTTGGGTATGTTTTGCTATATTATGTAATAACACACACTCTCTGCCGCAAAGCATAGCGGACCGACTCGGATAAGTAACCGGATTTGGTAGTCACGATAGGAAAATAAAGAGAAATTAAACAAAAAGCGAAAGGATTAAATACCTCTTAACCTTACTCCTGTTACAAGCGGCACAGATGGAGCGGACTTCATACCGGGGTCTGTGGAGCGCGCCCAGAGAGTGATTCTAATAAATGAAACTTTATCGCTCTCCGTTGCCAAATCTACTCGATCTCCGTTTGTATTAAAGTATTCAAATTTTGACTCGTCATCAATCTTAACCTTTTTGCCTAAATTCAAGATTATTGGGTCTGTAGTCGCGCTTGCCGACCAATATACTGTGATATTCCCCTCGGGCTCTATCGTTATCTCCATTGTATCTGTCCCTTTAGAAAACGTAACATTGTGCATCGTATCAGGATTAGTATTGTCATCCAGCCCTGTTGAGTGTATTATTCCGAAATGTGATTCATCTGCCCTATCCCCATAGGTAAGGGTATCCACTATTTGTGAGAGCGTCTGCTGGATTTCGCTTGTAACAACAACTACTTTTCTTATCTTTGACGCTTTAGTGTAAAGAAAGGTCACAAGCCCGAATATAACAACAAGGATAATCATAGCGACCATTAACTCTATAAGCGTAAATCCGCGGCTGTCTCTCATAACCCGTCCCTTGAAATTAAAATATGTTCTTCTAATAGCACTGCCTTATCACTCTTTCTTAATACATATATGTCTATTCTGTGTTTTACTGTCTTGTCTGTGTCACCATCGGTAGCATCTGTAAGCAGATCATTATCATCATATCGGAAGTCATATTTCTTGAGAATGTATTTGTTTTTAATCTCATCCGGAAAATCTGCGGGCATATGGTCATCGCCGTCTGTTAGCAAATCTATGTCTTCGGGTTCTTTATACAAGTCATTATCATCCTCATCGAGAGGTCTATCCCCAAAATCGTCCTGTCTGTCGTAATAAACAGGCGGATATTCTATGTTGTAGATATCCTCAACAGTATGCTGGATAAGCGCATTTGCCACTACTATATCGTTTGACTTATCAATCACATTAAGGTTTGACGCCATTATGAGAAGCGCTGTCCCTATAACAACAGCAAGAAGGAATATCGCTATCACCAACTCCAAAATAGTAAATCCTTTCTTCTTTATTTCGTTCATTTTCACCATTTTATCTTCCAAGAACGAGGAACGGGGACATACCGTCTTCTGCCCCCTTCAAATCCCCTATATATTTTGGACCGCTTAATATATGGGTCATATTCAATGATTGAGTTATTCCCTATCGCTACTGTCTCCCCTGCAACAAGCATACCTGTGATTGTCTTCTGAGTAAGAGTATTATTTAAAGTTATGTTGCCAGACGAGTAGATACTGCCATTTATATCCGCATTGATATTCACGGAAGCGGTATTGCTGTTATTGACTATTGCAAACTGTTCGGGGTTACCAGCATAGTTGAAAGTTAAAGGATTATTTATTGTTATACTCCCTGTCCCGTTCGGCACATAGGCAAGAATCCCTGCCCTCTGGTTATCACCAACATTAATAACAGAAAAACCGCTTATTGAGATTAACCTGATTACTAAATCAGTTGTATTATAAAGATACACCGCCGCATCATCGCTATAGGCAGACACTCCTATTTCCCCTCCGGTTATTGTGATATTCCCATTTGAGCCAACAAAGCCGCCTATAGTTCCGCCAGTAATTGTAATATCTTCAGTTGAACGCACATCTCCGCTTATATTATGATGAAGTGTCAACGTCTTCCTGGCTACAAGGTCTCCTGTTATGGCAACCCCTGACTCTATTGTTAAAGTCCCATCCACATCAAAACAGTGTTGACCGTCTGTATCGGTAGTTATACCTTGCTTTATCTCTAAATCTCCGGTTGTTTTGAAATAACCGTCAATAATAACACTGCTCCCATTATTGGGTATTACAACATCAGCGTCAACCAAAATACTCCAGCCTTCGGCATCAAACTCTTCGAGGGACAAACCATCGTTTGCCACACCAAAATGGTATCGGATTCCATCCCAATAGACACCGTCAATAAGTCCATTTACCGAGAGAGGACCAGAGCCATCATCCACCGAACCTGCATCATCATATATGTAGTTATATGTCGCCGGGGGATTAGGTAGAGTAAGAATAGACGGCGGGCTGAAGCGCGGAAGATCTATAAAAGTATTTGTATTAGTGGATTCATCAAAATCATCAGGTCCTGGTAGTTGCTCATAGGTTATATTCCCTGTAATTGTTATGGTCCCTGGATCGGACAACGCAACATTTTTTGCATATATTGT
>JAAYXZ010000058.1 GCA_012515635.1 Elusimicrobiota bacterium | reverse complement strand
GTTTAAAATTACTGGAATGGTAAATATAAATATCAAAAGTAACAAATTAGACCATAGCCTTCTTTTTTTCATCGTTTTCCCCCTGTTAGTATAATACCTCTTACAAATCGTGAAATCAAGTTTTTTGCACTTTAATTTGTTTATCAATCAGCAGGTATTTCGTATATAATTCCTTCCTTTGAAAGAATAAGTGTTTGTTTCTCTTTTTTCAAAACTCTGAAACCTTCTACAGTATCGCCAACTGTCACTCTATAAGTTTTATCGGCGCCCTCAATAAAAAGATATTCAATACCTTCTAACACCATCCGCCCTCTATATGCCAAATTAGGTCTTTTTTCGGGCATAATAAGCGCCGGCTCTGTCGTCTTATCTTTTAAGATAGGTTGATAAGCCGAGACAGTAGATTTAGAAATCGTGCTGATTTTTTCAGGTTGCAATTTTTCCTCTTTAAGTATACTGACATCTTTTAGCGGTCTTAATATGGAAATCACGGACGGCTTTGAAGCAAGAACAATACTTTTTGCCTCAGGCTTCTCAAGAACCTTCATAGTCAGACGACCTGGAGAAAACGGGTCCCTCTCCCCTTCTATATTAATCTTTTCTCTCTTAAGCGCTATTTTAAACTCCTCTTCAGTTACAGGCAACTTCTCTTCTTCTGACGATTCTGACGGGAGAGCAACTGGTATTTGTTCAGAGGTTTCTCTTCCCACTATCTTTGTTAACCGTACTTGTGAATCATCTAACTGTCTAATAAAAAAGAAGACCTCATAAACCCATGCTAACAGGAGAAGAAGAAAAATGAACTTAAAAATATTTCTTCTGATAAATTGCATTAAAAGGAACGGTTCTTTATATTTAACTACGGTTTTCTTCTCTGGCGCATCGGATACTGATTGTTGAGGTCTCTCTTTTCTCTTTTTGAAAAATACCGGGGAGATGCGTTTTTTGCTTACTAAAGATGGCGCTTCTTCGCTTCCCGCATCTTTTCCCATACTAATACCTTCCTGAGATGAATCAGAGACGTTTGGAACAATGGATTCTTTACTTGCGTCTTCCACGGGTAAATCAGGGCCGTGGGGAGCAATAGATTCGGACAATACTGCAGGAATAGATTCTGCTGGCGCCGTTTCTGGCGATATCTCTGCAGGAGCCTTTATCTCTTGTTTCTCCTCATTAGAGGGTATTATATCTTTTTTCTTTTCTATATCTGTTTGTTCAAGTATTTTGTTACTCTCTTGCTCTTCTTTCTTAAGAATGCTTCTGCCAAATAAGCGTCTCTTTTTAACTGCTTGCGGGGTTGTTGTTAACAGAACGGGTGTTGGCTCTTTTGAGTCAGTAGAAGTAATATCTTTTGGTGATACAGGTTTCACTGCTTTCTTTGCCTGTCTTTGCGCCTCTTTTAACTCTCTTGCTTCTTCTTTTCTTTTCAACGCTTCTAATTTTTTCTGTTGTATCTCTTCTTTTTTTCTTCTTATCGCCTCTTCTTTGTTCTGTTTTTTTTGCAGAACAGCAAGCGCGCGTTTCTTTTTTATCTCATCTCTTTTTTCTTTTCTTGTCTTGTTTCTGTTAGTTCCTTCAATAGGTAGCTTATCTGTCCCTTTTGATGTCTTTTCTTTGTTTACATGCGTATTATTTTCTTTCCCGTTTTTCTGGAAAATTATTTTATTCTCCACAGAAGAATTATTTTGCAGACTCTTTTGCTCTATAAAATTCAAAAGTCGGTTTTTCTTTTCTTCTCTGAGAATATCTGTTCTTTTCCTTCCTTTTCCCATCTCTTTATCCTTCATCTTTTCCCGTCTTAGTTTTATTTATAATTACAGCGTTAAGGTCAGCAGATATTTTGAATAACCCTTCATATTCTTTTTCAACTGAAAAATTCTTTAATAAGAAGTAGGACGATGGATTTTCAATATATTTAAGAAATCTTAAGACCTCATTACTTGTCCCTTTTATCTCTAATTTTACTGGAAGAATCTGATAAAATGCCACCTTTTGCGGCTCACCGGGCGTTATGCTTTCAACAACAGTTACTCCAGCATCGGTAATAAGATTTACAAGGTCTTTTACCACTTCAAATTGTAAGGTAAGTTTGGGAATCTGTTCAGAAGAAACCAGACCGGTAGTTTGAAAACCTAACGAAGCAGGAAGAAGAACGCTGTTCTTTTCCGCTTTCTTATAAAGACGGTCTTGAGAGAAATAAAGAAATTCTTTATATTCTATTGAGGGATAAAGCTTGAACTTCGGGACTACCGGATAGAGAGTGGAAAAATTGTTCATATAAAAATTGAATTTCCTGTTAAGGTATTCTTTTTCTCTTGTCAGTTTTGCTATCAACTCAGGGGAAGGCGCTTCCTCTTTTTGTGTCTCGTAAGCATTAATTTGTGAATATTTGATTTTTATATTTTCATTTAAATCCTGTATCTCTACACGCATCTTCTTGGTTAAAAAATATCCAATTATTATTATACCGATAACTGCCAGTAGAGACAGCACAAGAGAGAATCTTTTTAAAATGCTTTTTATTTTTTTCATTTTATGTTAATCAGCAAAGCAAATTGTAATTTGTCTTTTTGCGGACTCATCTCACAAGCTTTTATAGTAGCAGAACTTATAAAATCCAGTTCGGATAATTTACTTACAAATGTTTTGAAATCACTGAAAGCAATCTTTATATCCGTAATTATTACTTCTCCTTGCAACGTAAATACTTTGTTTTCCTCTTGTTTTTTCTCTTCTGCCGGAGGTTGACCTGCTTCTTGTTTAGCCGCTCCGGGAGGACCCCCTGCCGCTTGTGGTCTTGTCGGGCCCTGTTGTGTTGGCGGACCCCCCGCCGCTTGTGGTCTTGCCGGTCCCTGTTGTGTTGTCGGAGGCATCGCCGGTCCCTGTGATGGGTCTATTGCAGGTCCCTGTGATGGATCCGTCGCCGGTCCTTGCGCTCCAGGCTGTCTTACCTGCCTTTGTGTTGTCGAAGGCGTCGTCGGTCTCTGCGATACAGGTTGTCTTTGTAAAGGCGTCTCTACAGCAGCTGCGGCAAATGTAACCTCTTGCTCCCCCGGTGTTAAAGAGACAACATATATTCTGCTACTGGGAAGAGCATTACCTAATGTAGTTATGCGTCTTAACCAAATATCTTTTTCGTTTATGATTTTTTCTATGGTTGCCACTTGTCCTTGTATTGCAGTTGCATCTCCCTTTAATTTATCTACTTCGGGTTTATACTTTTCATATTGCTGTAAAGAAATATCCAACTCAGTTAAGATGCCTTGCAGCATTGATTTTTCTTGATTAAAGAACAGAGTAGGCGTAATTGCTATAAGCCCTGCCATAATGGCTGAAAGATAAATATAAGGACGGTTATACTTGAACTCCCGCACCCGCTCTATCTCTTCAGGGAGCAGGTCAAGATTTACAGTTGTTCTTCTTAGTTTTCTTAAGGCTGTCCCCAATAACACCGTCAACTCAGTCCCAGAAGAACGGAGGTGCGCATATTCATCACTTATTTCTATATTGGAAAACGCATTAAAGTTAAATATCGGTATTCTGGCTTTTTCCTGAATAAACTCTTTGAACCCTTCCAGTAAAATCCCTCTCCCGCAAAGATATATTTCTTCAACTTCCGGTCCTTTCTGGGTAAATCGCCAATAGTCTATGGAGTTCTGTATCTCTGTATGTAAACTTTCCACAGTTGTTTTTACAGAGGGTATCTCCATACTTTTGCCCGTGATTTTTTTGCCTTCTGCCTCAGCATAAGAGATTGATTCAGCTTCTGCTATAACATTTGTTATAGTATCTCCAGAAGTGGTTAAGGAACGTATAAGCATCTTTTCGCGATGAAGAACAATAAAATTAGAAGAAGTGGCGCCCACCTCAAGAATCGCCTGACATTTTTCAGAAGAAAAATTCGGTGAAAATGTGAATAGGTTAAGGATGGAAAAAAGGTCAATGTCAAGAAATAGGGGGTCTATGCCAAACATTGTCAGACGGGATAAGAAATCAGTAATAATATCTTTCTTGACAGCCCCTAACAATATATTATAGTTCTGGTCTGTTTCGCTAATAATTTGATATTTCCATTCCACCATCTCCAAAGGAAATGGAATCTGCTGCTGAACCTCATATTTAAGTATATCTTTAAGTTTCTTTATTGGGACTTTGGGAACTGTCAAACTTCTAACCAAGACCCCTCTGCCGGGCAAAGACACATAGAATGCTTTGGCTCTCTGTTTTTTAATGAAGTTTTTCGCTTCAAAGTTTATAAACTCTTCTCTCTCTGCCGGTGAGACAGGAATATCCATTTCATCATAATAAGAGATATAAGGCACCTGCCCGGAAAGCTCTAAATCACAGACTCTGATTTTGGTGCTTCCTATATCAATGGATAATGCTTTTCTGCCGCCCTTTTTCACATTACCTCCTGTCTTGATTCTTGGTTGCGGGGGACCGATTTGAACGGCCGACCTCCAGGTTATGGGCCTGGCGAGCTGCCACTGCTCCACCCCGCAATATGTTTCCAATTATATTCATTGGAGATTTGATTTTATAATCTTTAATGAGTTCTGTCAAGGCTTTTTAATTTTTCCTTTAACTTTTTCTTCAAGAGATAAAATTTTAATTCGTATCTTTGATAATCTATCCGTCTCTTTTTTAAGTTTGTTTTCCATATCAATTATCTTCTCATTTAATTCAATCACATAAAGAACAAGAATATCTATTTTATCCAGGTTGGGATACTCCGAAGAGAAAAACTTCAGCCGTCTCTCTATATCTTTATGCATACGCCCGACATCTGTAAGCGACAGCCCGGACTGTATTTGATATCTTTTGCCCAATATTTCAAGTTTCTCCACTTGTCCCTCTTAATTGTCCCTTCAATTTAAGTCCGATGGTTTTTATGATTGTATCTGAGAAAGCCGTCACATCCTCATTAGCCAACGTTCCCTTATCA
The DNA here is from genome assembly GCA_012515635.1 of Elusimicrobiota bacterium. Taxonomy (GTDB): domain Bacteria; phylum Ratteibacteria; class UBA8468; order B48-G9; family JAFGKM01; genus JAAYXZ01. The sequence continues at coordinate 1,425 of JAAYXZ010000058.1, read as the reverse complement.
GACCTGAAAAATACTGAAAAAGCCACACTTATAAAATCTTTGGGTATATCGCCCATTTTATAAGAATCAAAAAACTCTATTTTTTCTACAGGAAGATTTAAAGATAAAAGCGTCTCTTCTATCTCTCCCCAATCTATATCCTTATGAAAAATGAATGAAAAATCCCTTCTGGCTGAAGGATGTTTAAACGGTTCTTTAAATGCTGTTGTAAAACAGGCCTTCTCTATTATCCTTTCCAGATTCATTTCAATGCCGTACACATCTGTTTTTTTAAGGTCAAATTTATCTTTTATCTCATCCGAAAGAATGAAAACATCTCCTATGCGCTTATTATCAACATAAATTGCAAGGTTGTTTTCTAAAGAAAATATTCCCGGTTGTTTTTTAAACTGCGGTTTTTTAAGACGGAGTTTATCAAACATCTTTTCAAGTTTGCCTTTAAGTGCGAAAAAATCTCCTGAGTTGACACTTGCAAAAGCAATTCTCACCTCTTCTTTAAACAAACCTTTCTCCTTGTAATATGTCTTACCTATTTCAAAAAGATTAAAACTTCTCGCGCTATGATAGATATTATATTTTATGGTATCAAGCATCTCAGGCATCATATCTGTGCGCAAAACTTTCAAATTCAGGGATATGGGATTCTCTATCTCTACAGGCACAGCATCTTTATTAAAACTCACGTTTTCTTCGGTTGTAAGTCCCATATGCACTGTCTCTGTAAAACCTAACTGAATACATATATCTCGTATTTTTTCCAATGCATCCACTTCTAATGAGGAAGGCGTGGCTTTTATAGAAGCAAACGGAATATTCGTCGGAACTGATTCGTATTGTTTGTATTTCAAAACCTCTTCAATTATATCAACCTCTTCCTTTATATCCTTCCTGTAGGAAGGAGGTATGACAAAAAAAGAATCGTTTTTTTTCTCAATCTTAAAATTAAGACGGGTAAGTAAATCCAGAACGAAGGTCTCTTTAATTTCGCTACCTGAGAGTTTATTTATTTTGGTCATATTGAATTTTACAGAAGGCAAAGGAACTTCTTTCCCATTGCCTGCTTCAGAGATAGGACCTATCTCTCCACCACATATCTCTTGTATGAGCAATAATGCTCTTGCTATTCCCGTTTTACAGGCATCTAAGGACACTCCTCTTTTAAACCTTGCGGATGCTTCTGTATCAAGCCCTATCTTTTTACTACCCCTCCGTACCACCATAGAACTAAAAATAGCGCTTTCTATCAGAATGTTTTTTGTTTTAAGAGTAACCTCAGAGTTCTGTCCGCCCATTATTCCTGCAATGGCTATAACTTTTCTTGAATCCGCTATCACAAGAACACTGTCGTCCAATTTCTGTTTTTTACCATCTATTGTAATTAAACTTTCCCCTTTACGGGCTCTTCTAACCTCAACATCTCCTTCT
>JAAYXZ010000057.1 GCA_012515635.1 Elusimicrobiota bacterium | reverse complement strand
ACAGGATAAGACAAAACTTGAAGGCACGTAAAAATACCGGGTAAAAAAAGAGATTATTGACTTTATTTTTTTTTGGTTGTAGAATATACCAGTTAATAACCCGTAATTTTTTAAAAACCAGATGGGAAGGAGAACATGGAAGTTAATGTAAAAGAACTATTAGAAAGCGGTGTTTACTTCGGGCATCCGACAAGACAATTTGACCCTCGCATTAAGCCATTTTTATATGGTAAAAGGCAGGGTATCTATATCATAGATATAGAGAAGAGCGCTGAAAAAATAAAAGAGGCAGGCGAGTTTTTAAGAAATGCTGCGGAAAACAACAAAGTTATTCTCTTTGTCGGAACAAAAAAACAGGCAGAAGGACCTATCAAGGAATCGGCAGAAAAATGCGGTATGCCGTATGTCAATTACAGATGGATAGGAGGAACCCTTACCAATTTTTTTGAGATTAGAAAGAGAATGGTGCGTTTAGAAGAGATAGAAGAGATGGAAAAGACAGGAAAATTATCACTCTACACTAAAAAAGAAGTTGCGATTCTGATGAAAGAAAAAGAAAATTTGATGAAAAAATTTGCAGGAATGCGAACCCTTACCAAACATCCTGATATTTTAGTGGTAGTGGATGTAAGAAAAGAGATAAATGCTATAAGGGAAGCCCACAAGGAAGGCGTAAAGATAGTAGGTATCGTAGATACAAACAGCAATCCCGAACTTGTGGATTACCCCATACCCGCAAATGATGACGGTCTTAAATCCATCAGTTTGATTCTCTCAAAACTTGCTGACAGCATAGTAGAGGGAAAGACATCCATACCTTATCCGCAGGAAACTGCTGAAACAAAAGACGAAAAAGCAGAAACGGAGACAGGCGATGTTTCAGAGGAGAAAGAAATTGAAGGCAAAAAAACCAAAAAGACAGTAGAGAAAACAGAGGAGAAAGAGAATGAAGGTTGATGTAGAACTTGTAAAACATATACGGGAAAAAACATCATCCAGTGTTATTGAGTGCAAAAAGGCGCTGGAGGAAGCAAAGGGCGATGTTGACAAAGCGTTGGAGATACTTAAAAAAAGAGGTCTGCTGATATCACAGAAAAAAGTGAACAGAGAAACAAAAGAAGGATTGGTTGGCGCTTACATACATACAAACGGCAAGATAGGCGTTTTAATAGAGGTCAACACCGAGAGTGACTTCGTCGCAAGGAACGAAGAATTTAAGGAACTGGTAAAAAGTTTAACTTTGCAAATAACAGCGTTTGACCCTAAATGGATAGACAGGGAATCAGTGCCTGCGGATATTTTAGATAAAGAGCGTGAGATATACCGGGAGCAATTTAAGGACAAACCTCCCGCGGTTATAGAAAAAATAGTTGAGGGGAAAATGGAAGATTTTTATAAAACGAATGTTCTCCTTGACCAAAAATTCATTAAGGACGAAAATATTACCGTTAACGAGTATATCTGTTCTACAATAGCAAAATTAGGCGAAAATATAAGAGTAAGAAGATTTATTAAGTATGAACTTGGTGAATAAGGCAAGGTTGATATAACAAAACCTGTTAATTGCAAGGAGGAATAATGGAATTTGAACTGGGATATATGACTGCGCTGGTAATAATCGGGATTAGTTTTTTGGGATTCTTCCTGACGATGATGATATCAGAGATTAGCAGAAAAAAAGGAGTTATTTTTTTCATTATGTCCCTGATTCTTTTTGGTCTTGGAGTATATTCTTACTATGTGGTGGGGCAATGGCAAAAAGCAGAAGGAGGCCCAAGTTATAATAAACTTAACGAATTTATCGGTCTATAAATCACAACCTACATTTGTTCCTTATAACGTAGAATCTTATTAATAATTAAGACAGGTCTTTCAGGGAAGAGAACTTTAAAAGAGTGTCTCTTCCTTTTTTTTGTATACTTTGGAGATTTTAAATACAACCTTATTTCTGTCAGGGATAAATACCGTCTCTCCTGTTTTAGGGTTTCTTCCTTTTCTTCCTTTT
>JAAYXZ010000056.1 GCA_012515635.1 Elusimicrobiota bacterium | reverse complement strand
CTGTATTCAAAGCATACAAGGAAAAGATGGAAGCAATTGCATTTTCAGAGGCGCTTGAGGAGATAGGAAAACTTGTCTCTTTCCTTAACCGATATCTGGATGAGAAGGCGCCATGGCGGGAGGGCTGTAAAAATATAAAAGAGATTCTTAACAGCACCTCTCATGGAATCCGCATAGCCGCTATAATGTTTGCTCCGTTCATTCCCGATGCTTCCTCAAAGATATTGGATATGATGGGGCTTGAAGATGATTTAAATAAGGACGGATTTAAACTGTTAACTCAAACAATGCCTTCGGGCACAAGAATAAAAAAGAGGGAGATACTTTTCCCGAGGAAAAAATAATGAAGCCACTATACAAAAGGTTCATTCTGAAACTTTCAGGAGAGGCGCTGCAAGGGGAAGCAAAGTTTGGTATTAACTCTCAGGCAATTATTTCCATAGCAAAAGAGATAAAGGAAGTATGGCAACTGGGATGTGAAATCGGTGTAGTGCTCGGCGCAGGAAATATTTACAGGGGAAACACACGAGATAAAACAATTATAGACCCTGTAACTGCCGATTATATGGGAATGCTTGCCACCGTCATTAACGGGTTAGCCCTGCAAAACACACTTGAGAAACTGGGGCTTGAAACACGGCTACAAAGCGCCTTTGATATGAAACAGTTCTGTGAGTTATATGTCCGAAGGAGAGCAATAAGACATCTTGAAAAAAAGAGAATTGTCATCTTTGCGGGAGGGACAGGAAACCCTTATTTTACAACGGATACTGCCGCTGCATTAAAAGCAATAGAGATAGGGGCGGATATCATATTAAAAGCGACAAAGGTGGATGGAATCTATTCCGCAGACCCTAAATTAGACCCTACTGCAAAAAAATACCGTGTTCTCTCTTATATGGATGTTCTGCAAAAACGGTTAAAGATAATGGATAGCTCCGCAATTTCCTTATGTATGGAAAACCATATTCCCATTGTAGTATTTAATCTTTTCAAAAAAGGCAACTTAAAGAAAATAGTGCTGGGTAAAGGAATAAAAACCACAGTAACTGAATAAGGAGGGGCGTATATGAAAGAAAAAATAGCCATAGATGTTGAAAAGAAGATGGAAGGAATCATAGACTTCTTTAAAAAAGAGATTAGCGCTTTAAGGGCAGGCAGAGCATCAATATCCCTGTTAGAAGGGATTCTGGTAGACTATTACGGCACAAAAATGCCGATAAACCAGATTGCAACTGTAACAATCCCCCAGCCCCAACTGATAGTTATACAACCATGGGACAAAAATATGCTTCAGGAGATAACAAAAGCAATCCAGTCCAGCAATATAGGGCTTAATCCCCTTGTTGACAGCAACGTAATAAAGGTCCCTGTTCCACCATTAAGCGAAGAGAGAAGACAGGAACTGGTGAAAATTTTACAGAGAATGGGAGAAGAGGCAAAGATTGAAATCAGAGATATACGCAGAAAAGGGAATGATGAGATGAAAAAATCGGAGAAAGACAAACTTATAACCGAAGATGATATGCATAAAGGGATAGAAAAAATACAGAAGACAACAGATAAATTTGTAGAAGAGATAGATAAAAGAATAGAAGAGAAGAGTAAAGATATTCTTGAAGGATAATGAAGAGATTTGTAATAGCAATTGATGGTCCCGCTGGAGCGGGAAAAAGCACCGTAGCTAAACTAACAGCTAAAAAATTAGGGTTTTTATATGTGGATACAGGTGCTATGTATCGCGCGCTTACTTATAAAGCTATCCAAAAAAACATTCCTTTTGACGATGATACTAATCTGATTGAAATGGCGCAAAACACTGCCATAGAACTGCAAGACAACCAAACAGAATACAAGGTATTGCTTGACGGTAGGAATGTAACCCATGAAATCAGAACTGAAGAGGTTAGCAAGGGGACACAATTTATCGCTTCCCTTCTGCCTATCAGGGAGATTTTATGGAAAATGCAACGGGCTTTGAGAGAAAAACATAATATTGTTATGGAGGGGCGCGATATAGGAACTAAGGTGTTTCCCGATGCGCAATTAAAAATCTTTGTTGACGCCACTGCTGAAGAACGGGCAAAAAGACGTTATCTTCAATTAAAGGAGATGGGAATAAACGGTGATATTGACACTATAGAGCGAGAGATTAAAGAACGGGATGAAAGAGACAGGCATAGAAGTATTTCACCCCTCATTAAGGACTCTGATGCCTTTTATATTGATACCACCGGAATAACCATCCGGCAAGTTGTAGCAAAGATAGAAGATTTATATAAAAAAACAGCGTATAAGAACAAGAACGATTAGGAATTCTGTTTTAGGACTGTTTTTGTGAGTTATTATTTAGCGCCTGTTTCCTGCTCAATTTCACCCTGCCATGTTCATCAAGTCCGAGGAACTTAACAGGAATGGTATCGCCTTCTTTTATTACATCTTCAACCCTGTTCACACGATGAGATGCAAGTTCGGAGATATGGACCAACCCTTCCCTGCCGGGTAAGAATTGGACAAAAGCGCCGAAATTCATTATCTTGACTACCTTGCCCTGATAAATTTTACCGGGTTCAGGTTCTTCCGTAAGCGACTTTATCACATCCGCCGCTTCTTCGCATGCAACGCATTCAGGAGAATATATCCTAACAGTTCCGTCATCAGATATATCTATCTCTGCGCCTGTATCTTCTATAATCTT
>JAAYXZ010000055.1 GCA_012515635.1 Elusimicrobiota bacterium | reverse complement strand
AGACAACGGACGGAAGCAGTCGTATCTTTGGTTATGATTCGAGAAAGATACCCGAAACAATAAAAAATAAAATCGGATATATCTCTCAGGAAAATGATTTGATGAGATGGATGACTGTATCGCAAATAGTGCATTACACGAAGATATTCTATGACCGATGGAATGATGAAACCTGCCAGGAACTCCTGGAAAAATTCGAGCTTTCCGAAAATGACATTGTCGGAAATCTTTCCACTGGCCAGGCGCAGAGGCTTGCTATTGTTCTATCTCTCTCTTTTAATCCTGAAGTGCTGATTCTGGATGAACCGGTCGGGGCGCTTGATCCGGAAGGGCGACGAAGTTTCCTCAATACTGTCCTCGATATTTCCGGAGGCGGCGAGAGGACCATATTGATTTCGTCCCACATAACCAGCGACCTTGAGAGAATTGCTGATACGGTAGGAATACTAAAAGACGGACGGATTCAGGTGGAAACTCCTATGGAAGACCTGAAGGATTCCATTAAAAAACTGCATATAATTCCCAAAAGCGGTATTGTTCCAGATAACGTAATAATCCCAGGACTGTTGAAATCGGTAAAAGAGCGAAATTTTATCATGGCCACTGTACAGAACTATTCAGAGGGTCTAAAGAGGAGCCTTGAAAACCAGTACAAAGCCGACGTTGAGGTCTTTGATCTTAACCTGGAAGAAATATTTCTCAGTTATCATGCTACATAATAATACGGAGGTATACGATGATTTACTGGCTGTTATTTAAAAGAAGTTTTAGAAGTTTCCCTTTGTTCTTTACGATGTATTTTATCGCCATTGCCTCTTTTTTAGTAGCGCTTTACGTGAAACCTCATTACACCGTTTATTTCTTTGGTTTTCTATCTTTTTTATGTGGACTGGCATTGTGTCCTATGGTTTACGTCGTATGCAGAAAATCAACCTTAATGGTCCCGGACTTTAAAAGAATAAATGCCAATTTTTACATCTTTTCCGGACTTCTCATAGTATATCTCTTTTTGCTATCGCTCATTCCTAATCTCGGGAAAGGGAGCATCAACCCTGTTTATCTATTTTTGCTGTACGTGGGAACAGGATTCTTTATATACGGTTTGCTACTGTTCACAATTCCTTTTCTTAGGAAGTACTTTTTCCTGTTCTTTTTACTTGCGCCTTTGTTGCAAAACTCTCAAGTTGAAAATATCTTGGCTTTTATCCCATCGCACTGTCTGCAATTCGCGATTTTGTTCTTTCTCGCGGGTTTGATATTGACGTTTTTATACAGGAGTAAAATAATCAACCTGACCGAAGACAGCGTTTTTTTCAGACTAGGGGAGGAATACAACTATTGGAGATATTCGGGATTCAATGTAAAAAAACAATTGCAACAAATGAAATTGCATTATTCTAAAAGAGGACTTTTTATGGGGGGATACCGGTTTACTTTTGAGTTTTTCCTGAATCTCCTCGGTAACCTCCGTATATCACGAAACGCCAGGAAGTTCATATTGACCGTTCTCGAGCATAATATGGATTTTCTATCGTTCACAAATATTATATGGGTAATCGTTGTTGTTTCCGTAAGCAGTTTTTATACCAACATGGGACATTATCCGTCATCTTCAACAGTTTTGATATTATTTTATTGGTGGTTTTTGATGTTTTTTTCAGCGATTGGCATTTCAATGATGGACCGCAACATAAAACAGGATTCCACTAAACCGGTCAGCAGAGCCGGCCTGCTTATCGTAACTTACGCTGGAATTTATATAAGAACGATAATAACATTAATTGTTTTATTTATTGGGGTAAGCATAGGAATGAGTATGGCTAACTTAAAAATTGCAATAAGCCAATTGTCTCTGTTTCCCGGAATTCTTATAGTTTTTTTGTTTGTAGCGCTTCTTATTATTGTGCGTCGTTTTATAAAAATTTTTTTGTGGGGTCTACTATTGTTTCCCGTTATTCAAAGCCTTATTTCACGAAATATAGCTTCTCAGAAATTTTTTGAAGGAACGTATCTTCCCAAAATTTTTGTACCGGCCGCAATAATGTTGACCGGACTGTTTCTAATCGTTGCTTTCCGACTGGACATAAAGAAGGATATCGCTTAACATGGAAGGGGAAAGATCAATTAGAGATGCTATTATGAGGGTTATAGCATGACGATTTTCTAGCAGATTAAGAATGAGGTTGTTGAACATAGAATCCAGTTCATAGTAACGCATTTATTATTTTGGGCCGCATTTATCATTGGTATTGCTGTCGCTGTTATTCACCCTCAAGAATTTCAGGATGCTGTTTATAAAATTCATCATAGCGATTTTACAAAATGGGTTGGAGGAATATACAAAGGCAATAATATTTCTCTTGCTAAAAAATTTATAAATGGCTATGATATCGCCAATAATTAAAAGAGTTATAAAAAACCAGATGTTTTGCCTTATAAAAGTAGAATTATAGACGCCTACAATTAAAACTAAAAAGATACACGCTAATCTGATAAGACCTTTGTCGTAAGGACGCAATTTCCGTATTTTTGCTTTACCCTGTTTTATAATGTTTATCTCTTTGCTTTTACTACATATTTCAATAAAATCTTTTATATCCCGCCAACTTTGTAATACCTATATAACATAGTATATTAAATTGACGAAGGATAGAATTGATATATAATAGTTTAAAAAAACGGGAGTCGTTTATGAAGATGACATGGAAATGGGCTGCATGCGGATATAGTTTTTCTGTATATCAGTCCAATGAAGATATTATTGAATTGTGCAAGCAAGCAAAGATACCCGCGATAGAGATGAATTCAGGATTTACCAATAACAAAAGTGACAAGGAAATTGAGGGTATAAGAGAAATATATAACGATGCAAGGATAGAACTTTATAGTTTTCATCTCCCATTTTCCAATGATGATGATATTGCTTCATTTTATGAGACAAAGCGGCGGGAAGCAGTAGAAAAACTAACCAGAATTATGGAACAGGCGTCTCTATTGGGAAACAAGGTTGTTATCCTGCATCCCACAGCATTTCTCTCTCCCATAGAGGTTGAAGGATTTGATAGGTATCTATCCCAGATGGAGAAGAGTTTGGAGAAATTAATACCTGCGGCTGAAAGGTTAAACCTTGTAATTGCGCTGGAAAATATGCCTCCCGGTATATTCGGAGACCATTTTGCTTCAAGACCGGAGCATTTCACTCTTTTTAAGGAGCGGTTTGCCTGTCCAAATCTTGGGTTTTGCCTTGATACGGGGCATGCCCATATCTCCCTTAAAGCCGATGGCCCGTCCATTTTCTTTGATGCGATGAAAGAAAATCTTGTTGCCTTTCATATACAGGACAACCCCGGGGACAGAGACCTTCATTTAGCTCCGGGTTATGGTCTTATTGATTGGGGGCGAGTGTTCAAGAAAATGGCGGAGATAGAATTTTCTCATCCTGCCTGCATAGAAGCCCCCCCTTTTGGATATACGAATAACTGTAAATATAGCGCTGATTTATGGAAAACGATGCTGGAAGATGTGGATTCTCTTGCAACAAAAATATTAACTTAGCATTGACAGAGAGCCGTGCTATATGCTAAAAGATATACTGTATGCAGGCAAATTATAAACTCTTTAATTCGGCCTACGGAGATTCGGAGAGTTTCTCAAATCAACCTGTAAATCTCATTATAGCGGGAAAGATGTCGATAATTAAATTTTTAAGAAACAGAAGCAAAAAAAACTCTTTTACAACTAAAAAGGAGCGAGCGATATGGCTAAGAAAAAGTTAAGCAAAGCAATGCCTGTATTTACAAAATGGAAACTCATCCGACTTCTGCTTGCTATTATAGTGATAATTATCGCTTTTTCTATCAGAAAATATTCGCCCATGAACACATTCGGCTGGGGATTTACATTCGGGTTGATATCTATGGCTATACTCACAGGATAAACTCTGTTCAAGAAGAAAATATTAAAAACTAAGAGCCACCTCGCGGATTTGAACCGCGGACCTGAGCATTACAAGTGCCCTGCTCTTCCACTGAGCTAAGGTGGCCAAGATTGTTGTTCCGATTATTTTTTAGGTCTATATATTATACTTTTTCCCGCAAAATTTCAACAGCCCGTTGTTCGTTATTACTTAATTTTATTGCACGCTGGGAATCGCTCGAGAGCTCACTGTCGAAAGAATTACAAAGATAACAGCGAAGATAATAAGAATAACTGAAAAAATTGCCCCTTCCCATTCTTTTATTTTATGATTTCTAAGAGTTTTTCCCTCGCTTGCAGACAGAATATTTCTGAGGTCCAGATGTAATTGGTTTAACAAAAAGCATACAAAAGCAAATCCACATATTAAAACAGTTGTCGCATAAACAAAAAGGTAATCCTGTTTCATTGTTATCACCTCCTCCTGTTTTAAGGACTTGAAAATTAATTTATATTTTAGCAGAATTATTATAAACGGTAAAACTACACCGCAGACCTGCTTATTTTACTTGTTTCTCCTTTT
>JAAYXZ010000010.1 GCA_012515635.1 Elusimicrobiota bacterium | reverse complement strand
TGTTGAGTGAGATTCCTGCGGCAGACACAACCTGGTCATCGATAAGCATCGGAGGCGGAGATATCATCTTTACGGGGGCAGGGACAGATTACAACAAAATATTCCGCTATAACGTTCTAACGGATACAACTGTATGGGAGGCGACCCTTCCTCAGACAATAGTTCCCGGAACAGAGGTGTTGTGTCTTAGGGAGACAGGTCTCTTATATCTGATAGGCAGTATGTCAGATATAGAATCATTAGAACTGACAGCGATAGATATATTCACAGGCGTTTCTTCATGGACACATACTTTTGACGGACTGAAAGGCGCTATCACACCGTTTGCCGCACCGTTAGAGGATGGCGGTTGGGATGATGTAATAGCAGTCAGGACATCTACTAATAGCAGTCAGGGCGGTATGCGGGTATATGTCCTTGATGGCGCTACAGGTGAAAACAGAATGAATTGGCAAGATAGGTGGGAAGCGCCATCAACAGCTTATATCAACAGAGAGTTTTCTGCAGCGATATCGGATGTGGATAACAATGGAGTCACAGACCTTGTAATATCCGATGGAGCAGGAAACATCTATATCATTAACCTTCTATATCGCACACTCCTTACTTCTTCTGCCTCGGCAGGCAGGGTATGGGCAGTGGTGGATTTTGACGGCAGGGCAGACGGTAAGAAAGAGATAATAGTAAGTTCAGGGACAACTATAAAGGTTCTTTCATCTGATTTGACGACTCTTGCGTCAAGAGATATGGCAGAAGATATACAGAATATAGTATTGGGGCAGATAGAGTCGAAAGAAAGAATAGATATTATTGCCTCGCTTAAGACCAAAACCAGTATAGTAAAAGCAGGAATCATTACGGATTTGCCCGCGCAACCTATAATAATGGGTATTGAATTATATTTTGACAATGTATATCTTACATGGGAATATGCGTCGATATCAGCAGACCTATCCGGTTTCAAGATATACCGTTCTTCGGACGGAGGTATCAACTGGAAACTTGTAGGCACAAAAACAGCCGATGCCTTTTTACACATAGACAGCCCTTCAGGCGGACTTTATTCTTATAAGGTTGCGGCTTACAATGATTATGGAGCGCGGGAATCTTCTGCCGTAATGATAGAGGTTATGGGTGGGGATGAGCCGTCCTCATCTATCTCAAGTTGTTTTATAGCGACCGCGGCGTATGGGACACCTATGGCGGAAGAGGTAGTGCGTTTACGGAGTTTCAGGGATAGCCGTCTTCTTACACATAGGGCAGGCAGAGCGTTTGTAAGATGGTATTACAGACATAGCCCGCCGGTAGCGGAATACATAAGAGATAGGAGATGGGCAAGGGCAATGGTGAGGACAGGGCTACGCCCGCTGCTATGGGTAATCTCTTATATTAAGTGATGTTAATTCTCTCTCTAAAGAGAGAGGATAGGAAAGGAGGATAAATAAACCTTTTTGTTGTTATTTCCGTCATAACTTAAAATAAGGTATAATAGATATATTAAACAATAAAACAAATAGGAGAAGATAACATGAAAAAGAGAGGGCTATTTGTATTTACAATGTTTATTTTTATCTCCGCATTACTTTCCTCTGCAGTTCAGTTAAGTCCATTACAACCAATTTCAACATCAGGGATAGGGATAGAAAAACTTCTTGATGGATATTCCGGTAATATAAAGACACTCTCTGTAAGTTTTGATGAGCCGTCTATCGGACGGACAGGCCGGTATGACTCTTTCATCGTAAAGGGTTGCTCGTTCAATAACAAGTATGGCTATCAGATGCCTGTGAAAAACATCTCTCTTGAACTTCCGAAAGGCGCATCACTATCTTCCGTTAAAATAAAAAGCGGACAGTGGCAGGAGATAGAGGGCAAGTACTCTCTTCCTCCTTCTAATGCGTCTTCTCCTGTCGCAATAGAATCTGCCTTTCTCCCAGGCGCATTTATTGAAGCAGGATACGCGCAAACGGCTAAAACAACTATAGCAAATATTAGTATCTATCCTGTTCAGTATAACCCTAAAGCAAAAAATGCAATCTTTTTGAAAAATGCGGAAATAGAGGTCTCTTATGGAGTGGAGACAGTAGTATCCAGCCCGCAGGTTCTATCTTCATTCTCATCCAGTCCAGGTTTTTCAACAATGGATTTTGTAGATGATCCGGCAGAGTGTCTTATTATTACCCCTGAAAAATATATGGATGCGGCACTGGCTCTTAAAGCAATACATGAAAATACTTCTAATCCTCTTGGGAATAAGGTTTTGACAAGTGTGATAACCACAGAATATATAGCTTGGCTTCCGTATGGGGAAAAAAATCAACCTTCTTTACAAGACCTTCCCACTGCCCTTTGCCCTGAAGGGGATTTTACGACGCAAACAGATAAAAACATCTATCCAAACAGAACCAACAAACTACTCCCAAGGTATAACGACATTCTTGCCCAAAAAATTCTTTCCTTTCTTCTTGACTGCCATGATGCCCCCGGTTATGAAGGTCCCTACTCTCCGGGAAACTTAGGGTGGTTCCGTATGCATTCCCTTAAGTATATCGTCATACTTGGCAATGCAAATGAAGTTCCGCCAAGTGACTATGTGTATTCAACGGTTACCTCAGGCGCTATAGATGATTATGATTGCTGGGTGCCTACGGATTATTTTTATTCTGCCTGCAGTCGTTTTGGGCTTGA
>JAAYXZ010000054.1 GCA_012515635.1 Elusimicrobiota bacterium | reverse complement strand
AGATATCTACTTCTCCTTGCGCATCCTGCCCGCTTGTTATAGCGGATATCTTATATTCTTTTAAGATAGGGGATAGTCCTGTAATTCGGTTTATTGCTTTATATATTGCGTCTACCGGTCCATCGCCTCTTGAAGCATCCTCATATAATTCAGCGCCTTTTTTAACTCTTACGGTAGCGCTGGGTATAGTGGAAGAACCGGAGATGATATGAAAATATTCAAGCGTATAAATAGGGTCATGCGTCTGAAATTGTTCTTCTTCAGCCAGAAATATGATATCTATATCAGTTATATCTTTCTTTTTGTCAGCCAGTTTTTTAAATCTATCAAATGTTTTCTCAATCTGTTCTTCGTTCATCTGAATACCAAGTGTCTCCAGCCGCGCTTTTAATGCATGTCTGCCTGAATGTTTTCCTAAAACAAGTTCACTTGCGGGAATCCCTATCATTTCAGGGTTCATAATCTCATATGTGGAACGATTCTTTAGGATTCCGTCTTGGTGGATTCCCGACTCATGCCTAAAGGCGTTTTTCCCTATTATTGCCTTATGCGGTTGCACAGGAATACCTGTGAGAGTGGAGACCATCCTGCTTGTTCTGTATAATTCCTTTGTTTTTATGCCAGTGGTAAGGTTGTAAAAATCCTTTCTTACCAAAAGATTCATTACTACCTCTTCCAGAGATGCGCTGCCTGCCCGTTCTCCTATTCCGTTTATAGTGCATTCAACCTGCCTTGCCCCGTTTACCACAGCCATAAGAGAGTTTGCCACTGCCAGTCCCAAATCGTTATGACAGTGAACGCTTATAACTACATCAGATGGCAGGTTTTCTTTTAAAAATTTTATCAGAGCCCCATATTCAGGCGGAGTGGCATACCCTACAGTATCAGGAATATTTACCGTTTTTACTCCTTCCGCTGTTACTGCTTTCAAGACATCAAGAAGGAAATCCGGCTCTGTTCTTGTAGCGTCTTCAGGAGAGAACTCAATATCGTCTATATGTTTTTTAGCCATAGAAATACTCTCAACGGCAATTTTTATTATCTCTTCTTTTGCCTTATGCAACTTATATTTTCTGTGTATCTCTGAAGTGGCGAGAAATATATGAATTCGGGGCTTATCGGTTTTTTCCAAAGACCTTAATGCCGCCTCTATATCTTTTTCTTTACATCTCGCAAGCGCGCAGACAGAAGCATTTTTTACTGTCTCACCTATAAGAGAAACTGCTTTGGCATCATCCTCAGAGGTGATAGGAAACCCTGCCTCAATAACATCCACGCCAAGCTGTTCCAGTTGCCGGGCTATTTTAATCTTCTCTTCGCTTGTTAAACTGGCGCCCGGAGATTGTTCCCCGTCTCTTAATGTTGTATCAAATATAGTTACTTTTTCCATATTAACTCCTTGACCTTCTATAATACCATAAAACAATATTGCTTCAAAATACTATAACTTGATTATTTTGGGCAAGGTTTTATCTGTTTTCTAACTCATAGACAATCAAAGCAACCGCAATAACCGAAGCGGTCTCAACCTTAAAAATCCTTTTTCCCATACTAACATTGATTATTCCGCTTTTTTCCGCAAGCGCCGCCTCTTCGTCAGTATATCCGCCTTCAGGTCCTATAAACACATTTATTGTTGCTTCTTGTTCCAATTCAGGGAGGTTTTGAATAACATCTTTCAAGGAAAGGGAGGATTTCTCCCAAAATAGAAGCTTTATATCCGCATCCGCTTCAACCGCTTTGGTGAAATCCATAGGGTTTTCTATGCCCAAGACAACAGTCCTGCCTGCAATTTTGGATGATTCCACAGCAATCCGCTGCCATCGTCCTTTCTTATGCAGGATGTTTTTTTCGGTTATCTGCGGTATTACGCGGTTACTGATTACAGGATAAATTTTTCTTACGCCTAACTGCGCAACTTCGCCTATTATTTTATCCATTTTGTTGCCTTTGGAGACACTTTGAAACAGATGTATATTAAAGGATGGCTCTATCTCCGCCACCGTTTCTGTCTGCAGGATGTCTCCCAAAATGGTTGTTCTCGTCACTTGTTTTACCAATATCTTGTATTCATTGCCACTGCCGTCAAATCCAGAAAACACGTCATCATCTTTTATCCTTAAAACATTGGAGAGATAATGAAAAGAATGCCCTGTTATAGAGATATCGTTATGTTTTTTTTCGCAATCAGCAGGGTCAAGATAGATTCTTCTCATTTTTTGAGGATAAGAGTTATTATTTATATTTACTCAGGTCAAACTCAAATTTACAGAGATGCTTGTTTTGTATGATAGGAGATTCAAAGACATTAAAGAGAATTTCCAGCACTACTTTTGTATT
>JAAYXZ010000009.1 GCA_012515635.1 Elusimicrobiota bacterium | reverse complement strand
TAAAGTCCTTTTATTTGTTCCGCTGTATCTCTTAAAAAAGCAGACCTTACCGCTATTATAATAACATCGGAATGTAGAATTGCCTCTTTTATGGAGCCGGTGATAATAATGTCCTTCGGAATCTTAAAACCGGGAAAATAATCAATGGCTTCCCTTTGTTTTGTCAATATAACGAGGTTTTCTTCTATTGGCTCCCACAAGGTTATTTGGTGTCCTTGTTTATCCATAAGCCGAGCAAGTGTTATACCCCATCCGCCAGCTCCCAAGACACTTATTTTCTTTTTTCCCATGGCATTAAAATCCTGTTCTCTTTTTTTGTTAACAGCCGTTTTATATTGTTTCTGTGCGCAAAAATAATAAAAAATGATATGATTGCCCCTGTGATAAGGGGGAGTGTGTCTTGTTGAAAAAAATATATAAAAAAGGGCAGGCATAAAGCAGCAATTATAGCCCCCAATGAAACATATCTGGTGGCTATAACGATAATAATCCAGACAAGGAATGAAAACAAGGCAGATAAAGGGAAAAGTCCTGTAATGACACCAAAACCGGTAGATACGCCTTTTCCGCCTTTGCCTTTCAAGAATATTGAAAAATTATGCCCCATAATGGATGCAATGCCTGCAGATATTGAGTAATAGAAAGGAAGAGAAAGGTGTTGTGTCAACAAAACAGGGAAGAATCCTTTAAGTATATCCATAAGCAACACTATACTGGCTAACTTCCCTCCTGCAATTCTGTACACATTGGTGGCGCCGATATTGCCGCTCCCGTACTGTTTTATATCTATGCCTTTCACCAAAAGACATAGAAGATATCCGATAGGGATGCTTCCTATTAAATAAGCGCCAATTATAATAAATAGAAGAGTTATCACTTAAATATTCAACAATTCTTTTACTTTGTCTACAGCGTTCGCTGCATTAGGGGCATATCCGTCAGCGCCTATTTCATCAGCATAACTTTGGGTTATGGGCGCTCCGCCTATTATGACTTTTACCCGGTCTTTAAGCCCTTCTTTTTGGAGCGCATCAATAACATCTTTCATTGCCATCATGGTAGTTGTCAAAAGAGCGCACAGTCCTAAAACTTTTATGCCTTTTTTTACCGCTTCAACAAATTGGTCGGGAGAGACATCTATTCCAAGGTCTTCTACCTCAAAACCGGCGCCTTTCCACATCATAATCACTAAGTTCTTCCCTATGTCGTGAAGGTCTCCCTTAACTGTCCCGATAGCGACTTTGGCAATCGGCTTAATACCCGCTTTAGCAATCAACGGTTCTAAAATTTCCATACCGGAATGCATTGCTCTTGCGGCAATCAGTACTTCAGGGACATAAAACTCGTTGCTTTTAAATTTTATTCCGACAACACCCATCCCCGCTATCAATCCTTCATCCATTATCTTCTTTATATCAATGTTGCTCTTTACCGCTTTATCCACAAACTCTTTGGTCTGTGACACATTTCCTGTTATTACGCTTTCTTTTATATTTTGTAAAATCTCTTCTGGCATCGCATCCTCTCTTAATTAAGAACAGATTTTTGTTCGCAACAACGCAATAACATGATTTGTTTTTATATATACAGAAATTTGTTGTATAATATAGCATAATTATCATTGTGTTGCAAAACCTATTTGTAGTTATAGCAACGAAATAAGAAAAGTTTAATTTAATACTATCGGGCGGTTAGCTCAGTGGCAAGAGCG
>JAAYXZ010000008.1 GCA_012515635.1 Elusimicrobiota bacterium | reverse complement strand
TCTTTTTAAAAAATATAAGACACCCTGCGATTTTGCTAAAGCTGATATAGATGAATTAAAGACAGCCATAAACAGCATAAACTATTACAATACTAAGGCAAACAACATTAAAAAACTTGCAGAGATGATAGTCCGTCAATACAACGGAAAAGTCCCTGATACAATGGAAGAACTTATAAAATTTTCCGGAGTGGCAAGAAAAACAGCGAATGTTGTCTTATCACAAGGGTTCGGCAAAACAGAGGGAATTGTTGTTGATACCCATGTAAAACGGTTGGCTGGCCGATTAGGTATCAGCAAATCCAATACACCTGAAAAAATAGAACAGGACCTAATGAAAGTTGTTCCTTATGAGAAATGGGTTTCATTCCCTTTCAGTTTGATACTTCACGGACGGGCTGTATGCAAGGCGAAAAGACCTCTCTGTGACATCTGTTTTTTATATTCATTATGTTCTTACGGAGGCAAGCAATGTCTAATATCTTAAAAAAAATTAATGTCATTTTATTATTTCTTCTTATATCCGGATGCAGCGCAACCATTGATACAAACCCGCAAAAATCTAAGGAACCGCTGAAAACCAGTTATCACTATGTTAGGCAAGGTGAAAACCTGTTCAGAATTGCAGAGTATTACTACGGAGGAAAAAACACAAAAGAGATATTAAACGGTGTTGATAAAATAAAACAAGCCAACAATATGACAACGGACTCTATTTTCCCCGGAAAACGACTAACAATACCATCCGCCGCAAAGAGACAACCCAACTACTCCTTATTGCCCCCATCTGCCGCAACGATATCTTCTCCTACTTCTGCTGCATTAACACCAGGAAAAACAGGAACGACAGAGTATCGTCCTATATTAACCGATAGAATTTTTATCTGGCCCATTAACGGTAAAATTATATGTAATTACGGTGAACTGGGCAATAAAGGGATAGATATACAGGTAAACCCAGGAACAGAAGTATTGGCAGCAGATGATGGCAAAATAGCCATAGCAGGAAAGACTGCCAAATATCCGGAGGCCATTATTATTGAACACTCATCTACGACCTGCACTCTTTATGCCCATGACCTTGATATCTTGGTCAAGAAAAATGACTATGTGAAAAAAGGAACTCCTATCGCCAAAATTAAAAGCGGGACACATAAAACAAGATACATACATTTTGAAATATGGATTAACGAACAGGCAGTCAATCCGGCGGTATACCTCCCATAACAACAAAGGAGCAAAATGAAAAATACACCTCATTATGAGAATGAAGCTTTTTTGGCTTCCTATGCAGTAAAGTCATCCCAGACGCTGGGAAGGAAATACGCAGAAGAAGAACACCCCCTAAGAAACCCTTTTCAGAGAGACAGGGACAGAATAATACATTCCACCGCATTCCGACGGTTAGAGTATAAAACTCAAGTATTCATTTACCACGAAGGCGACTATTACAGAAATCGGCTGACACACACATTAGAGGTTCAGCAAATTGCCCGAACCATCGCAAGAATACTACACCTTAATGAAGACCTTGTGGAGGCAATATCTCTTGCTCACGATATCGGACACACCCCTTTCGGGCATAAAGGAGAGAGCGTCTTAAATGAACTTTTAATCCAAAGAGGGTTTAAGGGATTTGAACACAACCGACAAGGACTGCGCATTGTTGAAAAACTTGAAAAAAAATACCCGCAATTTCCGGGCTTAAATCTTTCGTTTGAAGTGCGAGAGGGCATTATCCGCCATAATACAAGTTATGATATTCCGATGGAAGAAGATGACTTTAAGGAGTTTATGAAATTTCCATCCCCCTCTCTTGAAGCGCAGGTAGTTAACTTTGCTGATGAGATTGCATACACCTGTCATGACCTTGATGACGGATTGAAATCAGGAATAATTGAGGCGGATAAGTTAAAAAACATACCTATATGGGAAGAGATAGAACGCTCTTCATATATAGAATCATTAGATGAAGAAATGCAAAAAACCGTTATAATAAGGCGACTGATAAACCATCTTGTCACAAACCTTGTTGATAAAAGCAAAATCAATATTGAGAGAACAGGGATTGTAACCGTTGAGGAGGTCAGGAAAAATCTTCCTATCCTTTCTTACACGGAGGAATTGAATACAAAATTAAAACAATTACGCAGATTTCTTGAAGATGAAATGTATTCTGACTTCAGGGTTATAAGAATGACTTATAAGGAGGCGATGATAATGCGGGATATTTTTAATGCGTATATGAACGAACCAAAGCAACTACCCCCGCATATACAGGAACGAATTAAAAAAGAACCGGGTGCAATAGTCATAGCCGACTACATAGCGGGAATGACTGATAGGTTCGCGCTTTCAGAACACAAGAAACTCTTTGACCCGCACAACCCTGTCTGAATAGAAAAAATAATATTATATGAGTGAAACAAAAAAATGTTATCTATGCGCAGCTCTTGCTGGTTTAGGGTCTGTCGGGGCTAAAAAACTTACGGAAACGTATGGTTCTATTGAAAACATATCTCACCTCTCGGTAAAAGAATTGAGAGAGATGGGAATACCTTTGAAAACAGCGAATAATGTTGTCAGATGGGAAACACTGCCGTGGAAAGAAGAATTAAGGTTTTGCGAGAAAAACAATATAACACTTGTAAGCATAGCCGATGACGATTACCCACACCTCTTAAAAGAAACACATAGCCCCCCTCTCCTATTATATGTAAAAGGAACACTGCCTTCAGCAAAAGACATATGTATTGCTATTGTAGGAACACGCACTCCTTCCGTATATGGCTTAAGAACTGCGGAAAAACTTGCAGGAGAACTCTCTCTTTACGGTATTACCATAGTAAGCGGATTGGCAAGAGGAATAGATACAGCGGCTCACAAAGGGGCATTAAAAACAAAAGGTAAAACTTTGGCTGTAACAGGATGCGGATTTAGGCATTTCTATCCTAAAGAAAATCTTCGCCTTTCAGAAGAGATAGCCAAAACAGGCGCCGTAATAACGGAGTTTCCTTCTTATATTACGCCCAGACCGTCAAATTTCCCTCAAAGGAACAGAATTGTTTCAGGTATATGTAGAGGAACCCTTGTAGTTGAAGCGGGACAAAAGAGCGGTGCGCTTATAACAGCAAATTTTGCGCTTGAGCAGGGTCGTGAGGTTCTGGCTATTCCGGGCAGAACCGAAGACCTTACATCAAAGGGAACAAATC
The DNA here is from genome assembly GCA_012515635.1 of Elusimicrobiota bacterium. GTDB lineage: Bacteria > Ratteibacteria > UBA8468 > B48-G9 > JAFGKM01 > JAAYXZ01. The sequence continues at coordinate 6,942 of JAAYXZ010000008.1, read as the reverse complement.
GCCTCTTGAAAGAAGGGGCATTGCTTGTAGAAAATGTTATGGACATAATAGATGCATTGAACCTTGAACTAAAAAAACCAGCGGATAAAAAGGAGACAAATACCGATGGATTAACAACTACAGAAAAAACAGTTTTAAACAGCATACATTCAGGCAGACAAACCAACATAGACGAAATCGCATTAGACACAGGAATTCAACAATCATTGCTTTTTCAGGTTCTGTTGTCTCTCATCACAAAAGAACTTATATCAGAACTCCCTGGTAAGTTCTATACCAGAAAATAGATTGATAATATCCTGTAAAAAAGATAAACTAATTGGAGAGGGGGGTAAAAAAATGAGAATATGGAGCAAAATAGTTGGAACTCTTTATATTATAGCAGGTGTCCTTTTTTCCTTTCTGTTGCTTATATTGTGGGCAACAGATACAAAAATTATAGATAACTCTGATGCCTTTATTAAAAACAATCTTTCAGGGCTTGGTATCACAGGAATAGTGCTGGTAATGATGGGGGTAGTATGGGGAGTAAATTGGTTTGATTATATATACAGAACAAAAGTCATTACTTTTGACAACCCCGGAGGAAAGCTAAAAATCTCCCTGCGCGCTATAGAAGATTATATACACTCTATGCTGATGAAACAGATACAGGGAATAAGGTCATTAAAAGTTAATAACTCCCTTTCATCTAAAGGGCTTGAGACAAAGATACGTATTAAACTTTACGCTCATCTTAACATACCTGAGATATGCGCAAAAATTCAGGAGATAACAAAAGATTATCTCCAAGATGCAGTCGGTATTGAAAGAATCTCTAATATTGAGGTCTTTGTAACAAGTATAAAAGTAAATGGGCAGGAGATAGAAGAAGGAATAACTGATTATGAAGAATAACACGGACGAGACAGCAATTATAAAGAGATGTATTACTGAAAGCATAAAAACAAAGGAGTTATTGCTTCAACCACCGTTAATTGAACAACTTATCACGGCTTCCGCTGTAATATCAAAAGCGATAAAAGACGGAAGAAAAATACTTTTATGCGGAAATGGAGGAAGCGCCGCGGACTGCCAACATTGGGCGGCAGAGATGACAGGAAGATTTCTTGAGGAAAGACGCCCTTTTGCATTCCTTGCTCTAACAACTAACTCTTCAGAACTCACCTGTCTCGGAAATGATTATTCGTTTGATATTATCTTCTCCCGACAAATAGAAGGGTTTGGAAAAGAGGGAGATGTCCTTGTATGCATCTCTACATCAGGCAAGTCAAAAAATGTGATTAATGCGGCAAAAACAGCAAATAAGAAGAGAATGAAGATACTCTCTCTTACAGGGAAAGAACCTTCCCCTCTTTCAAAGATGTCCGATATTACCATAGCCGTTCCGTCTAACCAAACCCCAAGAATACAGGAAGCCCACTCTCTTATTATACATATATTGTGCCGTCTCATTGAAGAAAAACTGTGTTAAAAGACCTGAATATAAAAAGATGAATTTATTTAGGGTATATATCTACCGATGAACAAAACATTACGAATCATAGATGCTAATTTTAACCGCGCAAGAGAAGGATTGCGTGTTATAGAGGACGGAGTAAGATTCTATTATGACGGCAACGAAACCCATATAAAACAGATAAAAGCAATTAGACATTCACTTGCCGCCGCTGTTGAAAAGAACTTCGGACTCATAAAAATTAAAAGGGAACGCAACACTCTCCGCGATACAGGCAAAGATATTGACACCAGAACAATGGAGAGCACAAGCAAGATTATTGAAAAGAACTTTCTGAGAGTATCTGAAGCATTAAGGGCAATGGAAGAATACTCCAAAACAATAAATCCCGCCGTATCCTCTGTTTTTCACAACCTTCGTTTCAGATTATATAGTACTGAACAAAATATCTCTCTTTATATCCATAGAGATAAGATACCCTCGCCTTTTCTTTCGGTTTTATTGACCACAAAAGGGGCTATATCATTATCCATTGTAGAAAAGATAGCCCGAACTATGCCAGATATCCTTATACTGCGTTTTGAAGGAGAAGACGACCGTTCTTTCTTGAGTATCGCTAAAAAGATAAAAAACATTGTTCCCCCTAAGGTAAAACTCCTCATCCAAGGAAGAGCCGATATATGCTTGCTCTGTAATGCTGATGGCGTTTTTCTTGAGAAAAAGGATGTACCTCTCAATCAAGTCAAAGAATTGCTTCAGGGCAGAATTATCTTGACAAAAGACACAAAAACCATTAATATACCTGTTGTCAGTAAAACATATAACTTCAAATCCCATCTTAAAGAATTACGGACAAAAAATATTAAAGGCATTATATTGATAGCGGGAGATAACACTCCTGACAACATCGGAACAATCGTAAAAACAGTAAAAAAAGAGGTGAGCATTTATGTCAGAGAAAGAAAAGAAAAATCAACCGGGAAAAAATAATATAAACCTTTTTAAAGGGTTGTTGTTCTGGATAATAGGCGGGATACTGTTAATAACTATGGTAAGATTTGCAAACTTTGAAAATAAAAGAGAAGAACTTATATACAGCAGGTTTTTAAATGAAGTAAAACAAGGCAACATATCCGAAACCGTTATACTAAAGGAAAACATCATATTAGGAACCCTGAAAAACGGAACAAACTTCTCATCATATAAGCCGGAAGACCCTGAACTGTTTAATATCCTCAGAGAAAATAACGTGAATTTTAAAGTAGAGCCATCCTCAAATATATGGCTTAACATTTTGGTATCTACCATACCTATACTGCTTGTATTTTTCTTGATATGGTTTCTTGTATTCAGGCAGATGTCATCAGAGAGCAGTAAAGTTATGGCTTTCACCAAAAGCAGGCCCATAATGCCTGACAAAAAAAACCGTGTTACTTTTGATGATGTCGCAGGATGCAAAGAGGCAAAAGAGGAACTGCAAGAGGTTATAGAGTTCCTTAAAGACCAGAAAAAATTCCAGCGGCTCGGCGGAAAAATTCCAAAAGGTATCCTTCTTATAGGACCGCCCGGTACAGGCAAAACGCTCCTTGCTAAAGCAGTCGCAGGCGAAGCAGGAACACCTTTTATGAGTATGAGCGGCTCTGACTTTGTTGAAATGTTTGTCGGTGTCGGCGCCGCAAGAATACGAGACCTGTTTCGTCAGGCAATACGGCTCAGTCCCTGTATTATTTTTATAGATGAGTTGGATGCGGTAGGAAGACAACGATTTGCAGGCATTGGCGGGGGACATGATGAGAGAGAACAAACACTCAACCAGTTGCTCGTTCAGATGGATGGATTCCCCACAGAAAGCAGTGTAATAGTTATAGCTGCAACAAACAGACCTGATGTTCTTGACCCTGCTCTTACAAGACCTGGGAGGTTTGACAGAACCGTGGTTGTTGACTTCCCTGATATTCAAGCAAGGGAAGAAATACTTAAAGTGCATATGAGAAACAAGCCATTAGATGAATCCGTTGATACAAAAATTCTTGCAAGAGGCACTGCAGGGCTTTCAGGGGCAAATCTTGAAAACCTTGCCAATGAAGCGGCGCTTCTTGCGGCAAAGAAAGGGAAACAAAAGATAGAGATGACTGACTTTGAAGAGGCAAAGGATAAGGTTTTGATGGGAGTAGAAAGAAAGAGTTTGGTAATAAGTGAAAAAGAGAAGAAAATTATCGCTTACCATGAAGCAGGTCATACTCTTGTTCAGAAACAACTGCCAGAGGTGTACCCTGTCCATAAAGTTACTATCATCCCGAGAGGACAAGCGCTCGGCATAACCCATATACTTCCGGAAGAAGACAGGTTCATTGAAAGCAATGTCTATTATAAAAACTCTATCTGCACGCTTATGGCTGGAAGAAATGCAGAAAAAATCGTCTTCGGGAAAATATTTACAGGCGGAGAGCATGACTTGAAAATTGCCACAGAGATAGCGCGCCGTATGGTGTGTGAATGGGGGATGAGCGAAATATTAGGGCCTGTAAGTTATCACCACAATGAAGCGGTCTTCCTCGGCAGAGATATTGTAAAACAAAAAGAATATAGCGAAGAGACATCAAGAGAGATAGACAAAGAGATAAGAAGAATTCTTGAAGAAGCGGAGAACCGCGCAATGGAGATACTGATAAGCCAAAGAGATAAATTAGAAAAACTCGTTGAGGCATTATTGCAGAAAGAGACATTAACCTCAGACGAGATAGATGAAATTATAGGACTTGCGAAAGAGGAGGCGCCTGTAAATGAACCAGAAGAAGATAGAAGAAGCGGTTAAATCAATCATTAAAGCGGTGGGAGAAAACCCCAACAGAAAAGGAATCAAAGAGACACCTAAGCGTGTAGCGAGAATGTATCTGGAACTATTAGGCGGATTAGAAGAATCCCCTGAAAAAGTTCTTGGGAAAACGTTTAAAGAAAACTTTAATGAATTGGTATTGGTAAGAGACATACCTTTCTTTTCTCTCTGCGAACACCACCTTCTCCCTTTTTACGGCAAAGCGCATATCGCCTATCTGCCCGACAATGGTGTCGTTGTAGGAATAAGCAAATTAGCGCGTCTTGTAGATATATATTCCAGAAGAATGCAATTACAGGAAAGAATTACAAACCAGATTGCTGATACCATTATGAAGGCGTTAACCCCTCAGGGAACGATGGTGATAATAGAAGCAGAACATATGTGTATGAATATGCGGGGGACAAAAAAACCGGGAACCAAAATAGTAACATCTGCTATGAGAGGTATATTTTTAAGAGATTTCAGGACACGGACAGAAGCCGTCAACCTGATTATGCTGAAATAAATAATATCTTATTCTGTCTTTCCTTCTATTATTCTGCCGTGTAAAAGACCGTGTTTATCCATACCTTCCGCTTTTACAGGAACAATTTTATTAAAAAGACATTCATTAGCAGACCGAACAGAAATTTTCACGGGAAGATAATGTGAAGAATATCCTGTCCACCACCCTTCTTTCTCTCTCTCAACAAGAACATCCAACTCTTGTCCTATAAATCTCTTTTTTATATCCATAGATACCTTTAACGCCTCTTCCTTCAATATCTTTTCTCTCTCTTTCTTTATGCTTGAAGGAATATCTCCCCCCAAACAATACGCCGCAGTCCCCTCTCTCTTTGAATAGCGGAATATATGGACTTTAAGGAAACCGATATCTTTAACTGCCTGCGCACTTAAAGAAAAATCAGCATCCTCTTCATAAGGAAATCCTACAATTATATCCGTAGTAAAAGTAATGTTCTCCGCTCTGCCCTTTTTCTTTATTTTTTCTATCCTACTCAGGTAATCACTAAATGTATACCTTCTTCTCATTAGTTTCAGGATTTTGTCAGAACCACTCTGTAAAGGAATATGAAAATGAGGACAGAATAACGGAAAAGAAACAAGATAATCACAGAGCGCGTCTGTAAGATAAAACAACTCTATAGAACTTATCCGCACCCTCTCCAACCCTTTTATTGTTTTTAACCTCTCCAACAGTTTTATAATATCCGCACCTGTATCTTTACCGTAAGCCCCTGTATCTATTCCTGTTAAAACAATCTCCTTATAACCATTATCACAGAGAGTTTCCACCTCTTCCGCAATCTCCTCTTCCGAACGGCTTTTTACATTCCCCCTAACATACGGCACGATACAATATGCGCAAAAATTCTCACAACCATTCTCTATTTTTACAAATGCGCGGGTATGGTTATAAAAGGAACTTATGGTTTTTTTCTTTAATTGCATATCTGGCAATATACTTACACTAGCACCGCATCTCTCACAAAACTCTTCCCTTTTTACAGCGCAACCGGTCATCCATACTCTCTTACCTGCTGCTGCCGACTTTCTGATAAAACTTCTTGACTCTTTCTCTGCCTTTCCCGTCACACAACAAGTATTCACAACAACTGTATCTGCATCCCCAAAAGAAGATATATTGTAGCCCTCCTCCAAAAAGTTTTCAAGGAGTAACTGGCTATCGTGCTGATTGGCCTTACATCCGTAGGTCTTGATGAAAAGTTTCATATCTGAAAAAACTCTTTAGAGTTCTGTAAAAGCACCCTTCCGCAATCGTTCGTTTCCATCTCCTTAACACCCGCTATCATCTCCACTACATACCTTACCTTTGAAGGGTCATTTCTTTTACTTCGGAAAGGAACAGGCGCAAGGAAAGGGGCATCTGTCTCCGCCATTATTCTGTCCAGAGGATAGTTTTTGCATACTTCACGGGTATCCGCCGCATTTTTAAATGTTATAGTCCCCGTAAAAGAGATGAAAAACCCTCTCTTTCTGCAATAATCAGCCAAAACACTGTCTCCTCCAAAGCAATGAAAGACAACCTTGGACGGAAGTTTGTTCTGCTCACATATATCTATAACCTCATCCCTGCTATCTCTCTGATGAAGTATTAATGGAAGATTTAATTTTCCCGCAAGTTCAATATGCGCGATAAAGAAATCTTTTTGTTTCTTCTCTGTCTCCCTTCCGTAGTAGAAATCAAGACCTGTTTCGCCTATCCCCACAACTTTTTTACTCTTTGCTAACTTCTCAATCTCAGAGACATCAGATACAGAAACACCCTTTACATCAAGAGGATGGATGCCTACAGCCGCATAAACAGAGGGATAACTCTCCGAGAGCAACACCGCGCTTTTGCTCTTCTCAATACTTGAGCCGGGATTGACTATGGCAACAATACCTTCCTTTAATGACTCTTTTATAACCTCTTCCCTGTCGCTATCAAAATCAGGAAAATTAATATGACAATGTGTATCAATATAAATAGGGTCAGGTCTTGCTTTTTGCATTTTTCCTATCTCCTCTGTTCTTCTTTTACCCTCTCCCTTGAGGGGCTACCTTTCCTCGCCTCTCTTTCTTTTTCCCCTCTCCCTTGAGGGGCTACCTTTCCTCGCCTCTCTTTCTTTTTCCCCTCTCC
>JAAYXZ010000053.1 GCA_012515635.1 Elusimicrobiota bacterium | reverse complement strand
AGGGTTATATACCAACCGCTACCGGGAACACACTCTGTCTCCACAGGTATATGGATACAGGCGGGGAGCAGATTTGAAACAGGTAATATTTCAGGTATTTCACATTTTATAGAACACCTTCTCTTTAAAGGAACAAAGAAAAGAAATTATAAAGCGATAAAAGAGTCAATAGAGGGTGTTGGAGGCACATTTAACGGATTTACATCAACAGAGGCAACCTGCTACTGGATAAAAATCCTGGGTGAATATCTTGAGTTAAGTATTGATGTTCTTGCAGACATGATACAGAATCCTCTCTTAAAAAAAGAGGACATAGAAAAGGAAAGAAAGGTTATCTCAGAAGAGATAAATATGTATAAAGATATCCCTGCAAAACATGTATTTGAACTCTTTGACAGTATGCTTTACTCGGAACATCCTTTGGGACAACCTATCGCAGGAACAGTTGAAACTGTCAGCAGAATAAATAGCAGTGATTTGCGCCAATACATAAAAAATCTTTATACTGCCGATAATATAGTGGTCAGCATTGCAGGAAATATAAGCGAAAACGGATTGACAAAGATATTGGAAAAACATCTTTCATCGTTAAAAAACAAAGGTGATAACAGTTATATCGCTTGGAAAAATAAACCATCTGGTCCAAAGATAAAAACATTTATAAAAGATACCGAGCAGACGCATATAGTAATGGGAGGACTTGCCCCTGACAGGTGTGACAGCAAAAGATATTCTTTAACAGTTCTCAACACTATACTTGCAGGCAATATGAGCAGCCGGCTCTTTAACAGGATACGGGAGAGTATGGGGCTGGCTTACTCAATACGCGGTTTCACAAAACATTACCAGGATACAGGGGGCTATCTTATATATGCGGGGATATCTGCAGAGAACACCGAAAAAACAATCTCTGCCATAACCGAAGAACTGAGAAAGATAAAAGATAAAGGACCCACAAAAAATGAGATGAAACGGGCAAAAAAATTTATAATTTCACAGATTCTTATGGAACTGGAGGATAATCTTGAGTATATGCTGTGGCTTGGAGAGCAAAGGGTCTTCCGTAAAAAACTTATACCCGTAAAAGAGACAATAGAGCAGATAGAAAACGTTTCGTCAGAAGAGGTAATAGGCATCGCAAAAGAATTGTTTGTGCCTAAAAACATGCATCTGTCTATTATTAGCCCTTCTATAGATGAAGATAGTATAATGAGAATAATATCAAGGGTGTAAATAAGGAGCGCGTGTTATGGAAAAAGCATTGGAACAATGGGGAAAACTATGGGAAGAGTTTTACAATAAATTTACATCTCTTACAACTATACATAGAATTGCTATAGCAGTATTATTCACTGTTTTAACCGCTTTATCAGCACAGATTTATCTGCCGCTTCCGTTCACGCCTGTTCCTATAACAGGACAGGTATTCACTGTTCTTTTATGCGGAATACTATTAGGAAAAAACATCGGGGCGTTAAGCCAGATAATGTATTTTACAGGCGGCGCAATAGGTATAAACTGGTTCTCTGCCACTTCAGCGGGTATTATAAGACCAACAACAGGATACATAGTCGGTTTTATATTAGCAGCATATATTGTAGGGCTTATCACCGAGAAAAACAGAACGAGAATTAGCATAATATATGGGATGCTTGCAAGCATTGCAGTATTGCATCTCTGTGGCATCTTATGGCTTATATGCCTGTTGAGAATATCATTTTATAAAGCATTTCTCATAGGGACTGTTCCTTTTATCCCTTTTGATATAATAAAGGCATATTTTGCAGGAATAATCGGGAACTCTATGCTAAAAAGGAAATCCAGATAAAATGAAAAAATATAATACAGCGGTTGTCGGGGCAGGGATGGTTGGTAAAAAAATGATAGAAGTGTTATTTGAACGGAATTTTCCTTATAACGAGTTAAAAATCCTTGCTACAAGAGAGAGAGAGGAGATTATTGCGGGCAAAAGCGTGAAGGTTGAAAAGACAACGATTGATTCATTCAACAATGTTGATATCGCTTTCTTTGCAGGGACAGAAGGCGAAAAGGGAGCAAGCAATCTCTTTGGATGGGAGGCGGTGAAAAAAAACGCGGTTGTAATAGATAACGGCGGAGATTTCAGGATGGATAACAGGGTTCCTCTTGTTATCCCTGAAATTAATCCCCATCACCTAAAAAATCATAAGGGATTTATAGCCAACCCTAACTGCTCAACAACTATTATGTTAATGGCTGTCTTCCCCATACATAAAAGATATAATGTGAAACGGATTATTGTGTCCACTTATCAGGCAGTATCAGGAACAGGGAAGGACGCTGTTGATGAACTTGATTCACAGATTCGTTCCTATGCGGAAAACTCTGAAATAAGACATTCTGTATATCCATATCCAATTGTTGTTAATACCATACCCGAAATTGGCGGACTCTCTGATGAATATACGGGTTATTACTCAGAAGAAGTAAAAATGATAAAGGAGACCCATAAGATATTAGGGACAAAAGATATAAAAATTTCTGCCACCTGCGTGAGGGTCCCTGTATTCAACGGACATTCCGAATCAGTAACAGTAGAATGTGAAAAGAAAATAGATATTAACGATATACGTAAAATACTTGCATCATCTTCAGGCCTGAACCTCATTGATGAACCTGAAAAATCCGGCTATCCTATACCTGTAAATATATCAGGTAAGGATGAGGTGTATGTCGGACGTATCAGGAAAAATCCTGTATTTGATAATGCTTTGGATATGTGGGTGGTTGGTGATAACATAAGAAAAGGCGCTGCCTTAAATGCCATTCAAATAGCAGAAAAAATGATACAGACAGGCCTCCTCTGATTAAAAATGCACCAGAGAAAAGATATCATACCCTTTAAATTTCTCAATTCCTTTCAGGTCATCAAGTTCAATAAAAAAAAGTATTTTTTTACAATACCGCCGCTCATCTCTACCAGTTTAATGGATGCAAGCGCTGTGCCTCCAGTAGCAAGAAGGTCATCCACAAGTAAGATTTTATCGCCTTTTTCTATAGCATCTTCATGGATTTCAAGCATATCCGTGCCATATTCAAGGTCATATTTTGATTTTATCGTTTTACCCGGAAGTTTTCCGCTTTTTCTCACAGGAATGAAACCTATGCCAAGATTGAAAGCAAGCGCAGCGCCAAAAATAAACCCTCTTGATTCAATCGCCACTATTTTATCTATACCTGCAGGGATATTGCTTTGAAAAGCATCTATAACATTTTTAAACGCGATAGGGTCTTTAAGCACAGGCGTTATATCCCTAAACAGGATTCCCTTTTTAGGGAAATCGGGTATTGTCCTTATCAATGATTTAATCTTTATCATATCTATTCTCCTCCTTTTTCATCTTCTTCCATTCCTGTGTCAGTTTTTGAATACAGGTCTTTTTTACCTGATGGATTCTCTGGCGGCTGACATTAAGTTTTTTTGATATCTCCTTATAACTCAAGGGAACCTGACCATCTAACCCATAATACATTTCAAGAACTTTTAACCACATATCAACATTTGCTTTTTTTTCTTTATTTTTTAATCTTTCAAAGATACTTTCAAGCATATCCTGATTTCTTAAAATTTCCCACACATTCAGCTCTTCTTTTTTTTCAAAACTCATAACATCAAACAGGTCAACCTGTTTCTCTCCATCATAATAATCAGAAGAAATTACCCTTATTTTGGATGTGTACCTTTTCAGTTTTTTTATTATCTCTGTCGGCAGATTTAAACTCTTGGCTATCTCTTTATCTGTCGGCAACACGCCATGCTTAAACATATGCTCTTTCTTAGCATCCTCTACCTTATCCTTCAGTTCTTGGTATCTTTCGGGTATCTTTAATACCTCAAACTCACGGATGATAGCCCTAAGTACAAATCTCTTTATCCAAAAATATGCATATGTCCCGAACTTCACATTTCTTCTCATATCAAACTTTTCAACAGCTTTAAGCAAGCCTATGTTACCTTCCGCTATGAGGTCCGGCAGTATATCAGGAGTAAAAGCATACATCTTCGCAAGGTATATAACTAACCCTTGATTCTCTTTTACAAACTGCTCTTTTGCTTTCTTGTCTCCTTTTTTAATACGTCTCAAAAGCGCAAGTTCGTTGGTTTGTTTTGTCTCTTTTTCCATTTTATATCTGTGTCTTTAGTATAGATTGTATTCTCTGAATTGCTTGATTGAAATTTCCAGGCAACTTGCCACTCCCTCTCGCAAACCCGGCATTCCCTCCGCCCTGCCCTTCAATAATAACTGCTACCTCTTTTACAAGTTCTTTCGCTGAAAATTTCAGAGAACATTTCGGACCTGTTTTTACCACAAAAAAGAGTCCTTTATCGGAGGGCGCACCTAAAAAAATCACCCCTTCTTTTATTTTTTTCATAATCATATCCGCAACATTGCTTATAAAATCCCCATTCCCGAAATCCAAAAACCCTGATACAAAATATGCCGGCTTCCCTTCTATCGCAAACTTCTGTTTTTTATCCGTTAGTTTAGATGAAAAATCCGAAGCAAAAATCTCCTCATATCTTTTAATGGTTCTGTCTTTATTCTCTCCGTCTTCCATAAGTTTCGTAATTACAGAAAGGATTTTAACTTCTTCGGTCTCCAGTTTTACAGATATATCGTTTGCAATTTTTTCATACATCTTTAAACGCTGTATCGCCTCTCCATAGGTTACCGCCTCTATCCTTTTAAGGTTCTGCCCGATACTTGAAAATTCGGTTATCTTGAATAACACTATCTGCCCTGTCCTCTCTATATGCGTTCCTCCGCAAACTTCCTTGTGATATGCGCCTTTATAGACATCCCCGATACTTATTACCCGCACTTTATCTCCATATTTTTCATGGAAAAGCGCTATGGCGCCGTTTTCCATTGCTTCATCAAGAGTCATCTCTGCCACTTTCACTTGAGAGTCCTCAAGTATCTTCTCCTGAATAAGCCATTCAACCTTTTGAATATCTTCATCTGATACTTGCTTAAAACATACAAAGTCAAAACGCAGTTTTGTATCTCCTACGGAAGAACCCGCCTGCCTCACCTCTTTCCCGAGAACCTCTCTCAATGCGTAATGCAACAGATGTGTGGCTGTATGGTTAATGGAGACCCTTTTTCTGAACCCTGCTCCAACTGCCATCTTTATATCCGACCCTATAAAATCCTCTTCTATCCCTTCCTCAATAAGACCTGCATGATATATTATTCCCTTCTCATCTATCTGGGTATCCACCACTCTAAACTTCGCTGTATAATCAGGTCTTACCTGAGTAATAAACCCCCTGTCTCCTACCTGTCCGCCCCTCTCCGGATAAAAGGGCGTCTTATCAAGAACGAGATACAGGATATCCTTTTTTTCGTCCTTATAAACTGCTATACCTCTGGCTATGTCTTCTATTGTTTCATATCCTGTGAACATGGTCTCTGTCTGTGGCGGGATACCTGCCACAAGTTCTTTCCTTGCGCCTATATCCGATGATACCCTTGCTTTCTCCCTCTGCTCCTCAAGCGCTTTTTCAAAGACATCCCAATCCACCGCAAGTCCCCGCTGGGAAGACATATCTTCAAGCAAATCTTTGGGAATACCATACGTATCATAGAGTTTAAAGGCTATATCCCCCGGTATTTTACTACCCTGCAGATTCTCTATGGCAATATAAAAGTTTTTACTCGCCGAATTAATGAGGTGGTAATACTTCTCCTCTTCCTCACAAATCACGCGCTTTATTATCTCTGCGTTCTGTTTCAGGGAAGGATATACATCTCCCATTATATTCACAACAACCTCGCTTAAGTGATATAAAAACGGCTCTTTTATGTCAAGGTCAGCCCCTGTTATATCGGCACGTCGGATAATCCTACGCAAAACATAACCCCGTCCTTCATTGGAAGGCAGTATATTCTCATCTATCAGAAAAACCGCTGCCCTGATATGGTCGGCCGTTATCCTGAAAGAGGGCTTTATCTTTTCTTCCTCATAACTCCTGCCCGATATATTCTCTATCTTCTTTAGTATGGGGGAAAAAAGGTCTGTCTCATAATTTGAGGGGGTATTCTGCATAATCCGCGCAATTCTCTCAAGCCCCATACCTGTATCAACGCCTCTTCTCTTCAACGGGGCGAGAACCCCATTGGTCTGCTTATCGTACTGAGGAAACACAAGGTTCCAGAACTCCAAAAACCGTCCGCATTCACACCCCAGCGCGCAATCATTGCTACATCCTGCTTCTTTACCAAGGTCTATATATAACTCTGTGCAGGGACCACAGACACCTGTATCCCCCGCGGGACCCCAAAAGTTATCCTTCTCTGAAAGAGGGACTATTCTCTCTGCCGGTAAAAATTTTTCCCATATTTTCTTTGTCTCATCATCCTTTTCATAGTAGGATACCCAGATATGACCTACAGGTATTTTAAGATGCTCAATAACAAACTCCCATGCCCACTCTATGGCTTCTTTCTTAAAGTAATCTCCAAATGAAAAATTTCCTAACATCTCAAAAAAAGTATGGTGTCTTCCTGTAATACCCGTCTTATCTATATCGCTGTCTTTACCGCCTGCACGCAGACACTTTTGGCAGGTTACAGCCCTTGCATAGGAGAGCGGCGCATCTGTCGCCCAAAATTTCTTGAACTGCACCATACCCGCGCTGGTAAAAAGAAGTGTCGGGTCATCAAATGGAACAAGTCCGCTGCCCTGCACAACACTGTGTCCCTTCTTCTTGAAAAAATCAAGATATAAGTTCCTTATCTCAGAACTATCCACTCTATTCTCCTTTCTGCTGTTGTTTACTGCCCCTTTTTAAGTATCTTTGTTTTATTCTGCTTAAAACAGGGGACGAAAAACCTTTTGATTTCAAAGAAAAAAATAAGGAGGAGATGGATTTCTTTTTCCTGCTTTTACAAACAAACTCCTCCGCTTTTTTAAACTCCGTTTCAAAATCAAAACTATCTTTTACCTCTTCTATTATATCTTCTCTTATATTCCTTTTTTCAAGAGCAGAAACGATATACCAATACCCTTTGTTTTTTTTCAGGGAACTATCCACAATATACTCTGCCAATGCCCTGTCATCCAAATAACGATGCCTTTTGCATTCTTCAATGACCTCGTCAACCTCCTCTTCTTCGGCATCACCACATATCTTTTCTCTTAGTTCTGCCTCCGAACGGCTCTTCAACCCAAGCAGTTTCAATGCTCTGGCATAAAGTCTTTTATTTTTCACCCTTTAATATCACAAAAAAGCTTTGCTCTCCTTTTTTTATCATTACACGGACACTCTTTTCCGCGGGCATCTTTTTTATAGCGTTGTTATATTCCGCGATGTTCCTTGTTTTAATTACGTCTATCTCTTTAATGATAACACCGGGCACTATTCCTGATTCTTCCGAAGGAGAACCCGGTTCAACGGATACAACAACAACCCCGTCCGTTTCTTTCAAGTTAAAGTATCCTTTTATATCCGAGGTTATGGCTGCTACAGTCATTCCTCTCCACTGCTCTTGCTTCTCAACCTTCTTTGCCAATTCTTCATCAGTCGGCATCTCTGCAATTGTGATTGAGAGAGATTTTTCTTTTTTGTCTCTCCATACAACAATTACCGTATTTTTACCGATAGGAGTAGCGGCAACCTTAATTTGCAGGTCCTGAACATCTTGTATATCCTGACCGTCAAACTTTAATATAACATCTTTTTCCTGAATATTTGCTTTACCGGCAGGGCTATCAGTAACCACGCTTGTAACAAGAGCCCCTTTTGCCTCCTTTAAGCCAAAAGATAAAGCAATCTCTTCATCCATTGACTGGAGAGTAACCCCAAGATAACCCCTGACGACTTTTCCTTTCTCTTTCAACTGAGCAAACACCTGCTTGGCGATATTAATAGGTATAGCAAACCCAAGACCTTCAGCGACAGCTGGAGAGACGATAAAAGTATTAACACCTATTACCTCGCCGTTAATATTGATAAGAGGTCCCCCTGAATTACCTGGATTAATTGCGGCATCTGTTTGTATGAAATCCTCATACTGGGTAACCCCAAACCCAGACCTTCCTTTTGCGCTTACGATGCCGACTGTCACTGTGGCGGTAAGCCCCATAGGATTTCCTATAGCCATTACCCATTCTCCCGGCTCAATCCTGTCGGAATCAGCAAGCCGCACTGTTGAAAGCAAACGCTTTGTCTCTATCTTTACAAGGGCAAGATCGGTCTTAGGGTCGGTCCCTATAATTTTTGCTTCATAATTATGGGAGTCATCTAATAGTTTAACAATTATTTTATCCACTCCTGCGATAACATGGTTATTGGTAAGTATGTATCCGTCTTCATCAACTATAAACCCAGAGCCAAGACCCTGCTGTTTTCTTTCGTATGTCCGTTGCTGTTCACGTTTTGGGGCAGAAAAAAACTCTTCCATGGGAGAGCCTCCAAAAAATCTTCCAAACTCCTGAAAAGGATCCCAGTAGCGATAGGTCACGGTCTTTTCCGTAGTTATCTGTACCACAGCAGGTTTTACCAGTTTTGCTATCTGAATAAAGGAGTTTTGCAGAGATAGAAGTTGCCCATCTTCCCCTGTAAGAACATACGGTTTAGGATATACTGTTTGTCTTTTAAATAAAGCGCTGTTCTGCTGATTAAGAGAAGAAGAGAACAACCCTGCCATAACAACCCCAACAATAACGCCTATTGCCACAATTTTTATCTTTTTCATCACGTCCTCCCTTTTTTACTTATCTTATATTATATTTAGATGAAAAAAAAAGAGAAAAGTTTTAGCGGTATCTGCTTAATCCGCCCGCATTGTTCAGAAATCTTGTTATTCAATAATTCCTCTGCTCTGTTGCGCAACATTTTTATAACCGGTCGTGCTGAAAGGAATAGTTATAATCGTTGGAGTGTGCATTTCTTATAAAATTATATCCTACAAGTTCTATTCTTCTTTCTTTTATTGTTATCCTCCCTTAATAAAGAAAATAGAACCCCCAAGAAATATATTCCACTGAGATTATGTCTCTTTTTTAACGCTTACTTTTAGACCCGCCGCTTCTTTCACTTTTTTTTCAATACCATCATAAAGTTTTGTATCTTTCTTCATTGCTTCAATTGTATTTTCCATGCCCTGTCCGATATTATCTCCGCCGAACTGAAAATAACTGCCCTTTTTATCTATCACCTTATACTGAAGCGCCGCGTTGATTAAAGAACTTTCTTTTGATATCCCCTCGCCATAATACATATTAAGTTCTGTCTCTTTGAACGGAGGGGCTACCTTGTTTTTAACAACCCTTACCCTCATTTTGTTCCCGATAATCTCTGAACCGCTCTTTATACTCTCTATCCTCCTTACATCCAACCTTACTGAAGAATAGAATTTTAATGCCCGCCCTCCTGGTGTTGTCTCAGGATTTCCAAAAAACACGCCTATCTTTTCCCTTAATTGGTTAATAAATATAACTGCGGTGTTTGACTTGCTGATATATCCTGTGAGTTTTCTCAATGCCTGAGACATCAGCCGCGCCTGAAGACCCATAACGCTCTCTCCCATCTCTCCTTCCAATTCCGCTTTCGGCACAAGAGCCGCTACAGAGTCAATCACTATAACATCTATTGCGTTGCTTCTGATAAGCGCCTCAGCAATCTCTAACGCCTGCTCTCCTGTATCCGGCTGGCTTATAAGCATCTCTTCTACATTTACCCCTAATTTTTTAGCATATTCAGGATTAAGGGCATGCTCAGCATCTATAAATGCCGCTTGTCCGCCTGCTTTCTGCGCCTCTGCAATAATATGCAGGGCAAGTGTTGTCTTTCCTGATGCCTCCGGACCAAAAACCTCTATTACCCTCCCTTTGGGAATACCGCCTATTCCAAGGGCTATATCAAGGGAAATAGCCCCTGTTGAGATTACGGGAATCTCCATAGTCTTCTTCTCGCCCAACCGCATTATCGCCCCTTTACCAAACTCCTTTTCTATTTGGGTAATAGCCATCTCCAGAGCTTTTTCTTTATCCATTTTCTCCTCCATCATATTTAGCTGTCTTATAGTAGAAATATAGCATACTTGCCTATATCAGTCAAAGAAGCGCGGTATCAAGAATCATCATAATAAGAAACCCTAAAAGAAAAGACAGGGTGGCTATATCTGTATTTCCAGCGCGTTGTGTCTCAGGTATAACCTCTTCAACAACCACATAAATCATCGCCCCAGCAGCAAAAGATAACGCATAAGGCAATAAGGGGTAAAAAAAACTTACAGCCAAAACCCCCATAAGACCTCCCGCTATCTCTACAAGCCCAGACAACTGACCGTAAAAAAAGGCTTTTGCCTTGCTTAAGCCGGCACTCCTTAAAGGAATTGCAACCGCCATACCTTCAGGGATATTTTGAAGACCTATGGCAAAAGTAAGGGAGATAGCGGATAAAAAAACACCTATCCCTGCAGAGAACTTAGTGGAACCGAAGGCAACACCCACCGCAAGCCCTTCGGGTATATTATGTAAAGTTATAGCCAGCACAAGAAGATAAGGAATAGGTATGTTGGTATCAGGACCTTCCTTTTCATTAAAGGGCATATTAAGATGCAGATGGGGAATCACTCTATCCAAAACATAGAGGAATAGGCATCCAAGAACAAAACCTGTAGCTATAACAACCCATTCCGGAACATGGGATATCTCTCCGGAAATTTCTATCGCTGGAAGAAGCAAAGAAAAAAAACTTGCTGCAACCATCACCCCGCCCGCAAATCCAAGAGAACAGTCAAAAACCTTTCTTGACGGACGGGCATTGAAAAAAACAAACATTGCGCCTACTGCGGTAAGAAACCATGTAAACGTCGTTGCAAAAAACGCAAGTAATACAGGATTAAAACGCCCTATGTATTCTGTCATAAAATATCTCTCTTAACGAAAAAATGGAAAATATAAATGCTTCTTACCGCTCAGTGATAAGGCGCCCTATCTCTTTTGCTTTTTCAATACAGTCATTGCGACTATTTACAGACCCTTTTTCATCCACATTTTGACAGAAAAGTTCATATTTATATGTTGCGCCGATTGTTACAAAAAAATTCTTTATTACTGCTTTTGCATTTTCTAAAAAACTGTTCCGCTCACTTGCCTCTACACATATAAAGACGCCCTGTTTACGTTTTTCTATTTTGTATGACTTGAAAAAATTAATTCCAAGCCACTGACACTGAAAGCGGTCTATCATCATTTTTGTTTGAGCGGATACACTGCCAAAAAAGATGGGAGAAGCGACAATAACAACATCTGCCGTCTCAATGGAAGGATACAGCGTTTGCATCTCATCCTGTATCTTACACCTGCCGTCTTTCCTTATCTCTGAACACGACTGACATGGGATAAACCTCATCGTATTGAGGATAAACTTTTCTGTGCTGGCACCTCTGTCTCTTGCTGTGGATAGACATATATCCAATAATGTTTCACTGTTGCCACCACGCCTCGGACTCCCTGAAATGCCCAAAATCCTTAGAGGCATTTTATACCTTTTCTTTCATAATCTCGCCGCAACACTCTTCGCTTTTCCCCTCAGATATTCTCCCGCATTTCCTACACTTATATATTTTTTTCTCTTCTTTTTTAGAACCGCCGCAACACTTACACATTGTCTTCTCCTTATATTTTCTTCTGCATCTCCTTTTTTAATGCAGAGAGGCGAACAAAATGATTTCTTTCTTCTTCTATTATTTTATCCATTACAGAATGCTGGGATTCAGGGACTACTGCCTTGGTTTCCAGATAGTACATTATGGAATCCAGTTCTCTTTTTATCCCAAAATCTATCGCTTTAATAACACTTGAATAGTCCAGGTCTTTTTCTATCTCCGGCGGGAAAATAAGATTATCCGCATATGCTCTTAAATACTGAAAATATTCGCCAGGATATGTTTCAGGGGGCTCATATTTTATTACATTGCCAATCATCTCCGCAAAAATCTCCCCGTGCCTCACCTCTTCTTCTGCCAGAAATATAAAGAGTTTCTTTATCTCGCTGTCAGAAATTTTTTCTGACACTTTTCTGTAAAAATCCTCTCCGTTCTTCTCTATTTTTATAGCAAACTGCAAAATCTCGCTCACATTAAAGATTACTGCCATAGTTTACCTCCTTTGTCCTATATTATATTTCATATATTCATCCAATTCCAAACTTTACTCTCTTCTTGTTGAAACCAGTCATCTGTGTCTGAAAGATATGAATAGACATTTACAAACGCATCTAAATGTTTTTTCTCTTCCGACATAAGAAAGTTAAAGAAATTTCGCTCTTCATCATTCTTTGCTTCATGATAAAATCGCTCATATAACTGATAACTTCTCTTCTCCATATCTATAGCTGTTTCATAGGCCTGCAAATGAGATTCGCTTACACCCTTTGCTTTTAACTTCTTAAAAAAATCCCTCATTTCAATTTCAACCTTTTCTCCGCTGTCTTCATAATTACGATGCAGTCCGTTGATAATAAAACTGTCAATGGCCTCAAGATGCTCTATCTCCTGCCTCGTTATCGTATAAAAGAGTTTCTTTGTGATAATATTGTCTGCTTTCATCCCCATTTCAATATAAAAGATTGCCCCATCCCTTTCAAACTCTCTTGCAAAATTTATACTCTCTTTCATAGAAACACCTCTTTTTGTTGAAATTTTTCAAACATAGTTTATGTATTCAAATGCAGAAAGTCCAGCTTTTGCGCCTTCTCCGCAGGAAATAATTACCTGTTTGGCAAAAACGTTTGTTACATCTCCTGCAGCAAAGATACCGGGATAGGATGTTTGGTTTTTACAATCAACAATTATCTCGCCATCCTTGTTTTTATCAATAAAATTAATTATGCCTGATTTAGGAACAAAACCCATTTCAACAAAAATGCCTTCCACATCCAGCGACTGAATCTCCTCCCCTCGTTTTATTTTTATCCCTTTAACAAGCAAATCACCGTAAATTTCAACAATCTGTGTCTCTGTTAATATCTCAACATTGTCCAGGTTTTTAATTTTTTCTACGACAACACTATCTCCCGTAAGGTCTTTTTTTATCTCTATCAAGTATGTTTTCTTTGCTATGCGCGCCAGTTGCAAAACAGCATGCTTACCGGAATTTCCTCCCCCTACAACCGCAACAGATTTATCTCTGAAAAGAGGGGCATCACATGTAGCGCAATAGGTTATGCCCTTGTTTTGAAACTTATCTTCTCCCTTTACATTAAGGGTTTTCGGCTCTCTGCCTGTTGCGATGATAACGGTCTTTGCTTCATACTCCCCCTTGCTCGTAGTCAGGCGAAAATTTTTTTGATTCTTCAATATTTCACGAACCTGTTCATTTTCTCTGATATCCATATTAAACTCTTTAATATGGTCCTTGACTTTATCAACAAGTTCCTTACCTGTAACAAATTGATACCCTACATAGTTCTCCATATCCCAACTGAAGAGTGTGCGCCCGCCGATATCCCCAGTAAGAGTTATAAAGTCCATACCTTTTCTTGCTGCATAAATCCCAGCGGTAATACCGGCAGGTCCCGCACCCACAATAATTAATTCATATGTTCTCATACTTCAAGCGCTGTCTTTATTTTTTCCTTATCAAACCCTATGATAATTTCTCCTTCTATATCAATAACAGGAACGCCTATTTGACTGCTTTTCTTAACCATCTCATCCAGTTTTTCCTTATCTATTCCTACATCATAATTTATGAATTCAATCTTTATTTCATTAAAGAAATCCTTTGCCATTCTACAATAAGGGCAGGCGGATGTTGAATATATTATTACCTTTTTCATTTTACGCTCCTTATGTTTTTATACTATTCAAAAGCGCTCTCATCCCTATATCCTGTCTTACTGAAAGCAGCGATAATAATACTTTGAGCAAAGGATATCTTTCCCCTTAAAAAATTTTACGGCAAAGTTCTCTATTTCAACTCTTTATGACAGAACCACCAGTCATAACATTCAAATTCTCCCTTTTGCGCCTTTTCCTGACGTTCTTTTACTGTCTTGATATCTCTTGCCGGCGGAATAATAACACGAGAGCCAATCAATTCATTATTTGGCCAGTCGGCAGGTGTAGCAACCCCGTTATTATCGCTTATTTGCAGTGTTTTTATTGACCTTAAAATCTCATCAATATTTCTCCCTATCTCTTGCGGATAATACAGAATTAGCCGTATCTTGCCTTTATCGTCTACAATAAAGACCGCTCTGACAGTATTTGTTCCCTGCCCAGGGTGTATTAAACCCATTATTTCCGCTATTTTACCCGTATCTGCTATTATGGGAAACTCAATCTCAACCCCTAATTTTTCCTTAATCCACTCCTCCCATTTTATATGGGCAAATACCTGGTCAACACTTAATCCGATAAGTTCACAATTCAGTTCTCTGAATTTATCGTATTTATTTTGAAACGCCACAAATTCGGTTGTGCAGACAGGCGTAAAATCTCCCGGGTGGCTGAACAAAACAAACCACTTCCCTTGAAAAAAATCCGGTAAATCTAAAACTCCACGGGTAGTCACTACCTTCATCTTTGGAAACGCATCTCCCAAAAGAGGCATTCTTTTAATCTCTTCCATCTTTCCCTCCTTATTAGTTATGGTTCTTGTTTAATTTGCTTTTAACTGTCTTATATGCCTTCTTTTACTCTTTGTATAGCGTCAACAAGGTCTGTCAGATGTGTATATGCAGGACCTCCGCCCATCACTACAGCAACCATGCCCGCCTCCATAATCTCCTCTTCTGTTGCCCCTGCCTTAAACGCCTGCTCTACATGGAGGCCTATACAATACCGGCACCTTGATGTTATGCCTATTCCCACACAGATAAGCTCCTTTGTCTTTAAATCAAGTTTTCCATCCTTCAACACCGTGTTGATAAACTCTCCAAATTTTTTCATCTCCTCCGGTTTTTTTGCATAAACAGCCCCCATTGCTTTCTTAAACTTTATCATTAACTCTTTCATCACATACCTCCCTTTTTAGAACCGTAGTTCTAACGAACTCTCCCAGAGACCATGAATATTGCAATAAGATGATGCAAAAATCGTTCCCCCTTTTGATGTCTTCATTGTCAACTGAACCACCGGTTCGGTATAAACAGAACTGGTATCAGGTCCTTCTATAGAGGCGCCATGGGCAAGAAAATCATATCTGCCTATCTGATAAGGAAACTTACTCCCTTCAGGGAGAAAATAAACGTCTATCCATACAATATGGTGAGCGCTGGTATTAGGATGCGCAATATCTTTTCCCACAGAAACTTCAATCTTAACCTTTTTATCTGTCTCCTTTTCAAGTATATCTATTGCAGGCGCATGTTTCTCTTTCTTCCAGTCAGCGCTTTGATATAAATCTTTTATCATAGCAGCCTCCTTATTATTTTAGTTCTCTATGCTTATTGAGTATATTATCTGCAAGTTTCTCAAGAGAATTAAAATCTTCCTGTCTTGGATAGCCATTTACTATTACAGGTTCAATAATCCCTATCTCTGATGGCAACATATCTGTAATTATTTTAAGCATATTGCTGCCCCAGCCAAAAGAACCGATAACAGACGCAAATCTTGTCTTGGGTCTCAAAATTTTAAAAAGATAGGTAGCGTAAAGAGCGGAAGGATGCGGTCCGCCAAGAACAGCAGGGGTTCCCAAAACCAATGTCGCCGCATCAACAAGCGCCATAGCAAGTTCTCCTGTATCTGTCACCGTAAGATTAAACGGTTTTACTGCAATCTCCCGCTTTATAAGAGCATCCGTAAAATAATCCACCATTCTATCTATACTGCCATGCATAGATACATAAGGAACGACTACTTCATTTTTAACATTGTCCGCGGTCCAATCCCTATAAGCATTGATAATAAATTCCGGATTACTATGCGCTAGTCCATGACTGGGCGCAATTATTTCTATATCAAGTCCTTCGATTAAATCAAGATGCTTTCTTATATGATTCCTGAACGGCATCATAATCTCCGCGTAATATCTTTTTGCCGCGCTGTAAACTTTATAATCAGAAGAGTAAAAATTACTGGTTGCAAGATGCGTTCCAAAAAGGTCGCAGGTAAAAAGCACACGGTCTTGCGGGCTGTAGGTGATAATAGTTTCAGGCCAATGAACCCATGGTGTGCTATAAAATTTCAAGGTCCGTTCGCCTATATTTATCTCATCCTCATATTTTATTGTAAGAACTCTGTCTTCCGCTGTCAACAATAACTTATTCAGCAAAACAGCGCCTTTTTCTCCTGTTATAATCTTTGCCGCAGGAAAAGCGCTTAACACCGCAGGGATACTTCCCGAGTGGTCCTGTTCTGCATGGTGTGAGATGATATAATCAATCTTACCGCCGCTTATCTCCTTAATGATACCCATAAACTTCTCTGTTTTACGGGGGTCAGCGGTATCAATCAATACATTTTTTTTGTCTTTGATAAAATAGGCATTATATGTTGTTCCATCAGGAAGCGGTATAAGTTCATCAAACAAGCGTCTGTCCCAATCATTAACCATTATTCCATATACATTTTTTTTAATCTCTTTAACTATCATATCCCCCTCCTCTTTTAGACCTTCTCTTTTTCAAACTGGTCTTTTCCCGCTCCGCACACGGGGCATACCCAGTCATCGGGTATCTGCTCAAAAGAGGTTCCCGGCACCACTCCGTTATCAGGGTCTCCGATTACCGGGTCATATACATAACCGCATACAATACAGACATATTTATCCATTTATTCTTTCTCCTTTGTTTTTCTGCATATACTGCATATTCCCCTGAAATAAAGGTAATGTTCTGTTATTAAATGCCCTTCTATCTCTTGCTGCTTTAAGGTATCGCATTCATGGAATATATCATATAAAACCCCGCATTTCTTGCACCTAAAATGCAGATGCGGTTCCTCAGAGTAATCATATCTTATTTCATCATCTTCCGTAGTGACCATAGATACTATTTTTTTATCCAAAAACACCTTTAATGTATTATAGACAGTTGTCTTGGAGAGAGTAGGTATCTCTGTCAAAAGGTTCTTGTAGATATCATCCGCAGACGGATGCACCCTGTTATCATTAAGAAACTCTAAAATCTTTAATCTATGATGCGAAGCATGTAATCCGGATTTTTCCAAGACCTTAATAATATTATCTTTGTTCACTTGAAGACCTCTCTGTTGAAATAATACCAAAATACAAAATCAAGGTGCGCAAACGGTATATTGATTGTATCGGCAAAGTTTTTCATATTATCCTCTATATTCAAATATTTTGTTTTGGAGAGAGAGTCAGGCACCTTATCTATAACAGAACACTTGGCCAATCCCCTCAATATATGCCTATCAAGTATCGCAAACTCTTCTCCCTTACCTATATTCCTTAAAAAATGGCTTGCTTCTTTCCATCCCATGCCTTTGACATTTTTAACTATATCCTCCCTCAAAACCCATGGGCCGGCAGAGCGAACAATAATATCTTTCAAAGAACTGCCATTATTGAAAAACCGTTCTCTCGCCTCAACTATATAACCTGCTTTATTATTATTGAATCTGATGCCGTAGAGATTTTTTGCAATCTCATCCCTATCGCCTCTTTGCAAAATCCCCTTATTATACAGTATCTCAACATTCTCCCAACATACTCTTGCTTTACACTGCGGAGTTAAAAGACAGAAGAAAAACTCTTTTGCTATTCTCTCCTCAGTCGTGTTTTGACTGAACTCTTTCAGGCGTTGTCTTATCTGCAGTTCTATATTGCTATGTATTGTCTTCAATGTTGTAATCATCTCATCCATATAATAATTATACCTATGGTAGTTTTTCTGTCAAATCTGCTTTTCAGGTTTTTCAAAATATAGGATATAATATACAAAATTAAAGGTAACTAATGGTTATAGTTCTTGTTGTTCTTGCCGCTATATATATGGGCTGGTCTATGGGAGCCAATGATGCTGCTAACTGTGTCGGAGCAACTATTGGCTCTGGCGTGATGTCTGTGCGAACAGGGATTATTATTACCTGTTTGTTCAGTTTTCTCGGAGCCACTCTTATAGGAGGGAATGTAATCAACACGATAGGCAAGGGTGTCATTGATATGGGCAGTATCCCTCTTTATGAAAAGACACTTCTTGCCTTTGCCGCTCTTTTCAGTGCGGCAATATGGACTACCCTCGCCACATACAAAAAAGTCCCTGTCTCAACATCCCATGCAATAGTAGGCGCTGTCGCAGGCGGAGGCATTCTATTAAGCACAACGCTCTACTTTCAAAAAATAACGCAGATATTTATCTGCTGGATACTTACACCCTTGGGCTCCTGTATATTAACTATATTCCTCTATCGCCTCTTCATAATATTCTTTATGTTCAAGCCGCTAAAGAGATACAGGAGACTTATAATGTTTATTCTTATATATCTGACAAGCGCATATCTTGCCTTCTCCTGGGGAGCAAACGATGTTGCAAATGCTACAGGAGTTCTTGTAGCGTTAGATTTCAAGTCCTCTCATGCGGCAATTATAGGGGCATCAGCAATAATATTCGGGGTAGTGACATGGGGATACAGAGTAATCGAAACAGTGGGCTTTAAGATAGCGCGCATAACACCTGTTATGACCGTTGCCATCGGAATAGCCACTGCCTTGAATGTCCACATCTACACTCGTTTCGGAATACCCGTATCCACCTCGCATTCCATAATAGGAGCGGTATGGGGAGCAGGAATAGTGAAAGGTATAAAGACAATGAACCTGCGTTTGGCAAGGGAGATAATGGTCACATGGGCAATCACTCCGGTTGTTGCAGGTATAATAACATACATAACTTTGGGAATAATTTTAGTACTAACAAAACAATAAAGAGGAGGATATATGCAAAAAACACGAAATATACTGGTTTGGTTAGGAGAGATGGAGGGAAAAGGTGTGTTAAACCTTGCCCTGCAACATATGGAGAAATCCTATGAATGTGTGATAGAGATGAAGAACAGTATTGAAGCGATGGTGAAAAAAGACAAGGAAGCAAAAAATCATCATATAGAGCAAGTAAAGAGCGCTGAACACGAGGGAGATGAGATAAAAATAAACATAATGCAGGAGTTATCAAAAGGAATGTTTTTACCGCCGGACAGAGAAGACCTTTTACTGCTGAATGAGAGTTTAAATGATATTGCGGACAGCGCAAAAGGCGTAATACGGCTGTTAGAATTTATTGATAACGGACCCTCTGAAGAGATTGATAAACTTCTTCTTGACAATAGTTTGCTGGCTGTAAAAATGGCTGAAAAATTAAAAACAGGAATGAACTTCCT
>JAAYXZ010000052.1 GCA_012515635.1 Elusimicrobiota bacterium | reverse complement strand
GGTGGGCACAGGGTTCCATTCTGAACTTACGGGAAAAGAAAACATCTTTCTTAACGGAGCTATCCTTGGGATGAAAAAAACTGAGATAGACCGAAGATTTGACGAAATTGTAGCTTTCTCGGGTGTGGAAAAATTTCTGGATACCCCTGTAAAACGATACTCAAGCGGTATGCGAGTGCGCCTTGCCTTCGCGGTTGCCGCACACCTTGAATCCGAGATACTCCTTATTGATGAGGTTTTAGCGGTAGGCGATATAGAGTTCCAAAAAAAATGCCTCAACAAAATGGACGAAATAAGCACACAAGAAGGCAGAACCGTCCTTTTTGTCAGCCATAACCTTGCCGCCATAGAGAACCTTTGTTCCCGTGTCATATTACTTGAAAACGGAAGGATAACCGCTGACGATTCCCCTAATCAGGTAATACAAAAATATACTAAATCCATCAGCCAAACAATAGCCGAGATTTCTCTTGCCGACCGCACCGACAGAACAGGCGGAGATATATTCCGCTTCACAAAAGTAGAGTTCCTTGATACCAAAACCCAACAGCCCTTATCTGCTGTTTTATCAGGGCAAGATATCCTTGTCCGTATTCATTACCGCCTGCAGAATGCAAGCCAGTTGGACAATGTTGTTATGGGTATTCATTTTCTCACCACCGAAGGAAAATATCTGTTCGGATGTTCAAGCATGAATACAGGGAACCTTTTTTCTTTGCAAGACAAAACAGGATACATAACCTGCCACATCCCAAAATGGCCTATTACCGGGGGCAAATACCTGTATTCGTTGGGCGCAGGACAAGGAAACATATTTTTGGATAAGGTAGAGGCTGCGGGTTTTATTAAAACAGAGACAGGGGATTATTACGGCACAGGTAAAACCGCAAACATAACAAAACAAGGTTGCCTTGTTGATTACAACTGGATATAAAACCCACGCTTGATACGGATACTGGAGTTACGGATATAATATTTCAAAGATACCTCTTGCTGTGATAAAATATAAACAAAATCAGTGATTACGGAACAAAAAATGTCAGAAAAAAGTTATCAGGTCAAAGTAATAGCGGAGGCGGGATGTAATCATATGGGGAGTATGGATATAGCCAAAGAAATGATAATTACTGCCGCAACCTTCTGCAAAGTTGACGCAATAAAATTCCAAAAAAGAAATCCCAGAGAATGTTTAACCGAAGAAGAGTATAACTCTCCTCATCCCGTAGAACAGAATTCTTTTGGTAAAACTTATGGTCAGCACAGAGAAAAGTTGGAGTTTAACTTAAAGCAACACCGCCAATTAAAACGATGGTGCGAAGAGTATGGCCTTGTTTATAGTTCTTCCGTATGGGACATAACATCCGCCAAAGAAATAGTTTCCCTGAACCCTGAATTTATAAAGGTGCCGTCAGGTCATAGCGATAATTTTGAAATACTGGAATATCTGTGTGAAAACTTTCAGGGAGAAATTTATGTTTCGCTCGGTATGACAACGAAACAGGAGACAGAAAATATTGTAAGATTTTTTGCGGATAAAAAGCGGAACAAAGATTTAGTTCTATTCAGTTGCACTTCCGGCTATCCTATATCTTTTGAAGAGGTCTGCCTTCTTGAAATAGAAAGATTGCAAAAACTATATAACGATATTGTGAAAGGTTTCGGGTTTTCAGGGCATCATCTGGGAATTGCGGTGGACATTGCGGCACTTACTCTGGGAGTGCGGCACATTGAAAGGCATTTCACACTGGACAGAACATCCAAAGGAACCGACCACGCTGCCTCACTTGAACCTATAGGTATGATGAAACTTGTCCGCGATTTGAAGGCAGTCAGCAAAGCGCTAAGACACAAAAACCTTGATTTGCTTGAAATAGAAAAACCCCAGCGTAAAAAATTGAAATGGAAAAGAACCCAAGAAAACATTCTATAGTTGCTTTTATTCCTTTAAGAGGCGGTAGTAAATCCATACCACACAAAAACATAAAAAATATTGCAGGCAAACCTTTGTCTTTCTGGGTTATAGAGACAGCATTAAAGAGTTCTGCCGTAGATAAAATTTTTGTAAGCACCGACTCCGAAGAGATAAAACAGGTTGTAAACCAAATAAAAAATGACAAACTGGAGATAATATC
Source organism: Elusimicrobiota bacterium (assembly GCA_012515635.1). GTDB lineage: Bacteria > Ratteibacteria > UBA8468 > B48-G9 > JAFGKM01 > JAAYXZ01. The sequence continues at coordinate 52 of JAAYXZ010000052.1, read as the reverse complement.
CCGTTCTAAAAAGAGCGCCACTGACCAAGCCGCCACAGAACTTGCTATGCTT
>JAAYXZ010000051.1 GCA_012515635.1 Elusimicrobiota bacterium | reverse complement strand
TTGACAAAAAAAAAAACAGATATTACAATTTTCCAAACATCACTTTTATTTTATACAAGGAGGATTGAATGAAGGTAAGCGTTGATGAGAATCTTTGCACAGGTTGCGGACTTTGCGTGGATATTTGCCCTGAGGTTTTTGAGATGCCTGAGGCGCTCTCCATAGTAAAGACACAGAATATCTCCGGAGACCTGATAGAGAAAGTCAGAGAAGCGGTTGAGAGTTGTCCCGTAGAAGCAATCATTATTGAGGAATAAGCGTTGGACAGGGCGTTGACACGCCTTTGGGAGTATTTTGGTATCTCTTTCCTTCCAAGAGGGCGGGGTATGTGTGTCTCCATACCCAACAAACTGCATCCGCCCAAATTAAAGAGATAAGCGCAGGACAAAAGGAGATGATGCCTAATGACACTATATCCTGACTTTAAGACCTTTAAAGAACTCTCAAAGAGATATAAAAGAGTCCCTGTCTATGCTGAACTTATAGGGGATATGGAGACGCCTGTCTCTGCATTTTTGAAACTCAAGAAAGGCAGTTATAATTTTCTGCTTGAAAGCGCTGAACAGGAAGAGAAGGTCGGCAGATACTCGTTTTTGGGAACCAACCCCGAACTGGTCATAAAAGGCAAAGGGGATATGATTGAGATTTATCACAACCGTTCGGGAGAAAAACAGAGAATCTCATCCAAACGCCCTGTATCTGTGATAGATAAATTACTGCAAGACAACCGCGCTCCTTCTTATCCGTCACTGCCCGGTTTCACAGGGGGGCTTATAGGTTATTTCTCCTATGACTTCGTGAGACAGGTTGATAAACTGCCTGATACCTCGCCTGATAAACTTCTTGCTCCTGACTTCTTTTTTATGTTAATAGAGAATATGGTCATCTTTGACCATTTTAAAAGAAAGATGGTTATTGTCTCCAATGCCGACACAAAAGATGTTTCATTGAAGCAGGCATACGAACGCGCTTGTCAATCTATTAAAAACATAAGGAGACAGATAGAGAAACCGTCGTTTATCCTTCAATATCCGACACCGCGCGCTTCCAAACAGCAATTTGTCAGCAACATTAGCAAAAAAAACTTTATGAAATCCGTGACGAAAATCAAGCGACACATACAGGACGACGAGATACTGCAAGCGGTAATATCCCAAAAATGGCAGAAAAAACTGGATGTATCTCCTTTCAATATCTACAGGGCTTTGAGAACTATCAACCCTTCTCCGTATATGTTTTACCTTGATGCGGGGGAGTTCAAACTTGTCGGTTCATCACCTGAGATACTCGTGAAATTAGACGGAAAAACTGCAACAACACGACCTATTGCGGGGACAAGGACAAGAGGAAAAAACAAAAAAGAGGAAGAGCATTTAGAGAAGGACCTGCTTGCGGACAAGAAAGAAATAGCGGAACATTTAATGCTTGTTGACCTTGGAAAAGCCGACCTTGAAAAGGTCTGCTCTCCTAAAACCGTAAAAGTAACGGACTTGATGGCTATAGAGAAATATTCTCATGTTATACATATCGTATCCAATGTAGAAGGAACTCTCAAGCCACGCAAGAGAGCGATAGACCTTATATCGGCGACCTTTCCCGCAGGCACGGTATCGGGCGCTCCAAAGACAAGGGCTATGGAGATTATTGAGGGGTTGGAAGCAGAGAAGCGAGGTCCTTACGCGGGGGCGGTAGGATATTTCAGTTTACAGGGAAATATGGACTTCTGTATCACCATAAGAACCTTTGTTGTAAAGGGCAATAATCTCTCCCTGCAGACAGGCGCAGGTATTGTAGCCGACTCTGTGCCTGAGAAAGAGTATAGGGAGACAGAGAACAAAGCAAGGGGAATGATAGAGGCATATAACCTTGCGAAAAAGATATGAGATTGTCTTAAGCCGCCTGCAGTTTCTTGATATCTTCCAGAGTGTCCACACAGGGAGAATCTTTTTGAATTACCGCTGTTTTCAATGTATAACCGTTCTCTATGATTCTTAACTGTTCAAGTTTTTCTATTCTCTCCAACGGCGTTAAAGGCAGTTTATGGAAGGTGGCAAGAAAATCTTTCCTGAATAGATATACGCCGATATGTTTGTAAAACCGCACCTTTTTCAAAAGGGCGGGTGCGCTGCCTGAAAAATATAAGGATGGATAGGGTATGAGCGCTCTTGAAGAGTAGAGTGTGTTGCCCTCTTCATCAAAGACGATTTTTACAATGTTCGGGTCATATAATTCCTCTGCCTTTCTTATTCTTGTTGAGGATGTAACGACATACAATTTTTTGTCTTTCCTCATCATCTCAAGCGGTTTTTCCACTGCTTCCGCAGGCAAAAACGGTTCATCTGCCTGTATGTTCACGATGATATCCGCTTTCATATCTTTTGCCGCTTCCGCCGCCCTATCACTGCCGCTCATACAATTGGAAGAAGTCATTATCACCCCTGCCCCCATTCCGTACCCTTCTTCCGCTATCCTGTCGTCGTCCGTAGCGATATAGATGGCAGAGAACTGTTTGATTTTTTTTGCCCGTTCATATACCCTGCGCAAAATTGTTTTTCCGTTTATCTTGTAAAGAACCTTGCCCTGTAATCTCTCAGAGCCGTATCTTGCAGGTATTATGCATATAATTGTCTCTTTTTTCATTTTTCCCTCGTTCGTTCCGACCTAAAATTGTATCATAGAAAGGAATAAGATAAAATATAAGTTATCTATGAAAAAGATAATACGGTTTGGAGTATCCATAGAGGAAGACCTTCTTGCGGCATTTGACCGCTATATCCAAAAGGGGGGCTATCAGAACCGCTCTGAAGCCATCAGGGACATCATAAGAAAAGAGTTCGTGGATGAGGAGTGGGAAAAGGGCGCCACCGTTGCCGGGTGCATCCTGCTTGTCTATGACCACCATAAAAGAGACCTTCTTTCAAAAATAATGGATATACAGCACGATTACTTTGAAAGCATTATCTCCACCCAGCATATACATATGGACCATCACAACTGCCTTGAGATAATCGTCGTTAAAGGGAGAGCTGAGGTTGTGCGGAAGACCTATGGCCTGCTTAAGTCATTGAAAGGCGTGAAATACTCGTCTCTCTCCAGAGCAAGCACGGGGGAAAAAATATAGCAAGACCGCCTCAAACTATATCAATATACAATTACCTTGCCGTCGCTGTAATATCCTTTGCTGGTAATCCTGATACCGCATTTCGCCGTAATCTTTCCTGCGACTTGAGCGTTAATCTTATGTTTCTTTGCGATAGACAGCGCCTTTGACGGCTGCGATGTTATTAAGAGCATCCCTTGCCCCATATTCCACGCCTTATATGCATCCTTATCCCCGACATCTCCGAGTTTTTGGCAGAGAAGCATTATGTCAGGCGGGGCGAACACATCTGAAATATCTGCGCCGACTTTTACGGAAGAGAGCAATCTCCCTAACTTACCAGGGATGCCGCCGCCTGTGATATGCGCCACACCCTCAACAATATCCAGCATAGCAAGAACCGCGGGAGTATAGATTCGGGAGGGCATAAGCACCATATCCCCCAATGTCTTTCCTGCAACCTTCTTTTTGTGCCAATGTTCTCCGTAGGCATCGGTCAGAATCTTTCGCGTCAAAGATATTCCGTTTGACCTAAACCCGTTCTCTTTCAGCGCAATGACAGAGTCCCCTTCCTTGATTTTGTTCGGGTTCATCTCTTTCCGCACAACACTTAAGACCGTTCCTGCCCAATTATAGTTGTATCTCCCGTATCCGCTGATACGGTTGCCTAACTCTGCTATCTCCCCTGATACTACCGCAACCCCTGTCTCCTTTGCCGCTTTTACCATTCCTTCTGATAAGTCCTTTATTATATCCGACGATAGTTTATTGACATCCAGGATGTTGGATACCGCTATCGGCTCCGCCCCAAACCTTACAGCATCTTCGCAGAGCATTGTAAAGAGGTCGTATGCCATAGTTTTATGGTTACCTGTTCTCTCCGCTATCTCAACCTTTGTTCCTATGCCGTCACTGTTCAGCATCAATTTAACAGGCCCTACGGATATCGTGATAACTCTATGTAGTCCGCAACTCTCTATCACTCTGATTTCGCCCGTCTTGCCTGCTCTGTTCTTCAAGGTTTTATCCGAAGCGGCAGACATTATCCTTGAACACATATCACCTGACGAGATGTCAACCCCTGCCTTTTTGTATGTTGCCATTTTTCTGTCCTTTCATTATTATCGCTTTTAAGTATCAGAGCCCTTAAAATGCCTGTAATTCCCAGAAGCGGTGATACGCGCCTTGCTGTTGTATCAGTTGCTCATGCGTGCCTGTCTCTATGATAGCCCCGCCTTTAAGGACAATTATCCTGTCAACGCTTCTTAGCGTTGAAAGCCGATGCGCTATAATGAACACTGTCCTTCCTTTCATTATCTTTTCCATCGCTTCCTGCAAGACCTTCTCAGAATGGCTGTCCAGTGATGCGGTTGCTTCATCTAAAACAAGAATTTCAGGGTCCCTATATATCGCTCTTGCTACGCATATCAGTTGCTTCTGCCCGCCTGAAAATGATGTGCCTCTTTCACCTGCAACGGTATCATATCCATTGGGAAGCGCCTCTATAAACGGTCTTATCCCGACTATTTCCACTGCTTTTTTTATTCTTTCCATATCAATAGATTCCGAAAGCGCAATATTTCTCTTAAGGGTATCATTAAAGAGTATGGGCTCCTGCGAAACAAACCCGATATGTTGTCTGATACTCTCCAGTTTATACTCTTTTATGTCCCTACCATCCACAAGGACAGCGCCTTGCTTCGGCTCATAAAACCTTAAAAGAAGACCGATAAGAGATGTTTTGCCCACACCTGTGGGACCCACAATACCTAAACGTTCTCCTTTTTTGAGGTCAAAAGAGATATCCTCAAGGACCTTTGTCTCTACATAGGAAAAAGAGACCTTTTCAAAAGCAATTCCTTTTTTTAATCCGGACAACACATAGGTTCCTGTATCCTTTATCCTGCTTTGTGTGTCCAGAAAAGAGTATATGCGGGGGAAGGCGGCGGAGTCCTGTTTAATGTTCGCATAATTGCTGCCCACGCCTTTCAACGGACTAATGATGGAAAAAAGAGCCACAAAAAAGAGAATCAGGAACCCGGAACTGAGAGAGCCCGCCATTACTTTGTGCGCTCCGTAATATAACAGCCCGCTTGCGCCAAGCACAGACATAATATCTGTAAACGGGCCTATGGCAAGCATCCTTTTTGTGCATGCCATAATGATTCTGAATATCCTCTCGTTTTCTCCGTCAAACCGCTTAATAATATCCTCTTCCTGGTTATACGCCTTGATAATTTGCTGACCATAAACCCCCTCATAAATAAGGTTGCCTATCCTTGCATAGGACTCCTGCTGTCTCTTGCCTAATGTTCTGAGCCGCCGCCCTGTCCTGTATATCGGATACAACAGCGGAGGGAATATCAGTATAGAGAGCAAACTCAACTTCCAATCTATAACAAATATGATTACAAGATACACAACCGCAAGCGTCCCCTCAAAGATAATGCCGGGAAGATGAGAAACAAATAAATTCCTTAACAGGTTCACATCATATAGCAGCCGAGATGTAATCTCTCCCGCTTTTCCATGCACAAAAAAATCCATTGAGAGCGTTGCCATCTTGCGGTACATCTTGTTTCTTGTGTCCGTAAGAATCCGTATTCCGAAGAGATTAAAATAGTAGCGGTAAAGATAAGAAAAGACACCTTTGAGCACCATAGCAAACACAATAAATACAATAACATATTTCAAGACGACTGACGGCTGAAGCGCATTCAGAACATTCACGATAGGCTCTAACCTGACGCTGGCAAAGGCGGGCAGTTTTTCGGGAAGCCGTATCTCTTTACCCGCAATGATATTATCCATCAGCGGAACTATGGAAAATATGGAGATACCGTTAAACAAAGCGTTTAAGACCATAAACACAGCGCCGATAGCCCAATAACGCCATTTCACATCCACATAATCCCTTATTTTTAAGATCTCTTTCACCATTCTTGCATCCTTTTGCTACCGTTTCTTTGTCTCTTGCATCAAGAAAGCCGCTACCGCCGCACTCACATTGCTGCTTCTTATATCGGACTCTAACCTTGTAAATACCGCCATCTCTCGCTGGTATAATCGCCCTTTATCCAATATCTCTGTTATATCACCCGCTATTTTACTGTAAGGGAACCTCTGTATATACTCAGGGACAACTCTCTCTCCCGCCAGAAGATTCACAGGGCTTACCATCTCTAATTTTACCATTAATCGGGCAAGCAGATAATTCAAGGCGGTTGTCTTATAAAAAACCAGCAGCGGTCTTTTGAACAAGGCAACCTCTAAGTTCACAGTACCGCTTGCGGCAAGCACAATAGACGACTCTGTTATCACATTATGCGGATTGCCTTCCCTAATCTCTATCTCTGCTCCTGACGGATATTTATTCAGTATCGCCTCTTCCGTCTTTCTGATATCCTTGTCTGAAGCCGAAAGCGCAACTTTTACTCTTCTTGCAGCGGAGACTTTTCGCGCAAGCCGCAGGAACACGGGCAACAGATACTTCACCTCTTCTTCCCTGCTCCCGGGCAAAAGCCCCATAACAGGAGTGGTCTGCGCTTCCTTCTGCGGTATATCCTTGTTTATCAGGTCCTGCACAGGATGCCCAAACCATACGACCGGTATCCCCTCTCTTTCGTAAATCTCCCGCTCAAACGGAAAGATGGCGATAACCGCGCGGATATTCTTTTTGATTGTCTTTACCCGTTGGTAGTTATGCGCCCATACTTTAGGCGGGATATAATAAAAACAAGGGATGTGTCTTCCAAAGACCCCTGCCAGTTTCAGGTTAAACCCGGGGTTATCAATAAACACTATGAAGGACGGCTTCTCCCGTTCTATCGCATCTTTCACCCTGTTAAATGCGCGATAAAAAAGAGGAAGACGGGAGACAACCCCTGAAAAACCCATCTGCCCCGAAGGCATCCCCTCTATAAAAATATCCGATTTTTCTCTTATGGACTCTCCGCCTGTTCCTAAGATGGAGATATCCGTCCGTTGTCTCCTGAGCGCATCTATAAGATATGCTCCGTAATTGTCCCCTGATTTCTCTCCTGCAATAACCGCTATTTTCATTATAAAATTGTAGGCGTAGTATTGAATTATGTCAAAGATGGTCTTTGATGCGGGCAATAAAAGTTCACTCCCTCAAAAGGGGCTTCCACACCCTAATACCCAGATATAACTGTCTATCCCTGAATTAGGATGTTTTAGATCGCAGTTTGACACATGGCGGTACCTATACTCTAAAAGCAGAGAGCGCTCTCCCCAGATATCTATAGATACACCAAGCCCCATCTGGCTGGCAAAATCAAACAACGAGGACTGCTCCTCTGTCTCCCGCGAAAGGAGTATCACTCCGCTGCCGCCTCGGACATACGGCTTTAAAGGGCTTTTTATAGGTACGGTATATTTAATAAAAAAGACCAGACCTGCTTCTGCGGCAACCTCAGGTAAGGGAACGAAGGAGAAAAACGGCTCCAACTGAAACTGCATCCCTTCCAACGGCATAGGATAACACAAGTCAACACCTGCGGTATAATGGATATACTGGTTGCTTTTTTTCAGGTGTCCGTCCCTGCCATAGGCAATAAAAAACTCCTTGCTCTCCGGCTTGTTTATGTCAAAGGCATTAAGAGAGAGAGTAAATAAAGAAAAAAACACGCCGCACATCCACCATTTCATTGTTGTTCCCATCCTTTTCTATCCCGTTAACATTCAGAGAATACTGCCTGTTGTTATTGTTGGTTATTGACGCAGGATTCAGATTGTATCAGCGCCATTAAACGAAAAGATATTATGCTATTTTTCCAGAGTCGCCTTTCCTTAAATATTCACGCTCCCACAGCGGGTCTGTATATGCCCTGTATTGCCTGTTATACTCAGGCATCTTTCCCTGTTCTATCATCCGCAGATAATCTTCCGCTCCCGCATCGGTAGGGATGGCGCCTGTCTCCCCGATAATATTGTAAAACGCCTCCGAATTATCCCTTATCGCGCAGGGCGTAAGCAGATTTCCGCATCTGTGCTGCGGTTGTTTTACCCAGTAGCCATCCTGCCAATCCCTGATATGAGTGAACAGCGGGGACTTGATGGCATCTACAACCGTCTCTCCGTTCTCATATATCTTGTAAAGGTTGCCGTATTCCTTGTCCTTGAAAGGTATAAATACGCAGGGTGTAATTGTGCCGTCCCACATTATATAAAAGTATCCGCCGCCACGCGCCGCCGCCATACATCCGTCTGACGCGGTGCCTGAGTTCCAGAAATCCCCTATAAACAACTTCTGTTCTTTTACTACGCTCCATATCCTATTCAGCATCCTGTATCTTTGCTCAGGGGTAACCATCAGGTCAAAGTCCGGTTTTCTCCCGATAGGCATATACTGGAAATACCATCCATATATCGCTCCCCTTTTATTGAAATAGAATTCAAGAAACTCGTCGGATAGAAGAAGGTCTGCGTTATCTCTTGTAGGCGTGACGGAGATTCCGAACGGAACCCCTTCCGCTTGAAGGTTGTTCATCGCTTCCATAATCCGCTTATATGTTCCTTCGCCCCGTCTGGCATCGGTCTCTGCTTCAAACCCTTCAACAGATATGGCAGGCGAGAAATTCCCCAATTCGCCAAGACGCTTTGACACATCTTTCGTTATCAGTGTGGAGTTTGTATAAGCCATAAAGAAACTGTCCGAGTGTTTCTCTATTATATCTAACAGCGTCTTTTCGCTCTCTCTGTAAGCAAACGGCTCTCCGCCCGAGATAACAAAAAAATATGCGCCGAACTGTTCCTTGATATCTGTTATCACTCTGTCCAAGACATCATACTTTAGGGTATGCTTTTGATATATGTCCCCCGCATAACAGCCCTTGCACTTAAGGTTACATACATTGGTCGGGGAGATGGTCACAAAAGAAGGCGGGCTAAACCCGTGTTTATCTTTGAATGTATGCCTTATATACACACCTTCCACCATTATTTTGCCTATTAAAATATCTGTCAGCGCTTTCATACACTTGGGGGAGATTGATTTTGATTCAAACGCTCTTTCTATTGAGCGAAGCAGAGCGCTTCCCATATAATATCTTTCTTCCTTGACCTTGTCAGGTCTCTCCAAACTCTTAAAAGACATTTTATAGGTTGCCCTTTCAAGCGCATCTACGATATGTCTTCTGGTTAGCGGACTTCTCAATCCAAAACTCAATACCGTGCTTACGAACTTTTGAGATGGCCCTTTTTCCATAACATTAAGGAGTTTGGATTCCATATTCATCATAGTCCGTACCTCCTTTGTTAAACGCGAAAGAGTTCATTTTACCGCGTATTGCTTCTTCCCTTTCCATCTCTCTCTTTCAAAGAGAATAAAAAACGGGAGTGGAGACACCCGCTATCTTATGTTTATTTTACCATAAAGATGTTCAGTCGGAAACAGTTTTGATAAACCCGCCGCCTAACAAAATATCCCCTTTATAAAAAACCGCCGCTTGCCCCGGCGTTATCGCCCATTGGGGATTGTCAAAGACCACCCTGACTTCACCTTTATGACTATGCGTAGATATAGAGGCAGACGCTCCGTTATGTTTGTATCTTATCTTCACTTCTGCCTTGAACTCTTTCTCAATACCTTTCACTGAGACCCAATTCACATTCTCCACAAGAAACTCCCTCTTATAAATATCCCGTTTTTCTCCCACTATTATCCTGTTTTGTGTTTGGTCTATCCGCTCCACATACAACGGAACTCCCTTGGCAACGCCTGTCCCTTTTCGCTGTCCGATAGTGTAAAAAGCGATGCCTTTGTGCGACCCAAGAATATTTCCGTCTTTATCCGTTATCTCTCCCGCCTTTGCCTCTCCGTTAAACAGGCACGATATATCCCCTTTGGCAAAGTCCTGGCTCTCCTTCTTTGTGTTTATCGGGAAAACATATCTTGACGCCACCTTTCGCACCTCGTCCTTTGTGTATTCCCCTAAAGGAAACAAAACATTGGAGAGTTGTTTCTGCGTCAACAGAAACAGAAAATAACTCTGCTCTTTTTTCTTGTCTTTCCCTTGTTTGAGAAAATATCTTCTGCTTTTTATGTCCTGCCCCGCTATTACATAATGCCCTGTGGCAAATAAGTCAAACTCCTTATCCATCATCTGCCTGACTCTGTCCGCAAGTAACCCGAACTTCAGGAATCTGTTACATATAATACACGGATTTGGTGTTCTGCCGATATTGTATTCTTTGACGAAATAGTCCAGAACTGTATTAGAAAACTCTTTGGAAAGGTCTACTGTGTAGAGTTGTATACCTAAAATCTCCGCTACCTTCTTTACATCCTTGATGTCCGTCTCTTCCTGAACAAAACAGGATTGAGCGGAGAGCAGATTACGGTATCGTTCGTCCCGTATCTGCATAAACACGCCGCTTACATCATACCCATCTTCCTTCAACAGCGCCGCGGAGACGGAAGAGTCCACGCCACCGCTCATTCCTACCAGAACCTTCTTTTTCCTCATTTATTAATCAATAGCGACAACCTCAGTCACTTCAGGAACCTTCTCCTTGATAGCCGCTTCTATCCTCATTTTTAAAGTGTAAGCAGAAAACGGGCATCCTCTGCAACTCCCTTGGAGCCGAACTCTGACCTTACCTTTCTCGTCCACATCCACTACCTCGCAATCTCCGCCTTCCGCTTGCAAAAACTTTCTTACATCCTCCATCGCATTTTCTACTTTTTCTTTTATGCTCATCACACTTTCTCCTTTATTATTTTCGGTCTTCTGTCTCCGCCTATCTCATTCCCTTTTTTCAGTCCGTAAAACCAGGTTGTCATAAAAACAGCCAAAAACACCACAACTTGCAGAAACCACTGATTAATCAAAGATGAAAAATATATACCTGCCGCAAATCCTATGGCAGGCAACCCGTAGATAAATAAGGCGCCTGTCAGCAATGCGGTATCATCTATCCGCACCTCAACAATATCCCCTATGCTTACCCTGCCATTATTCTCCGTATCCAAAAAAAATCTGCCATTCAAACCCTTGCTGCACATAGAACAAGACCTGCAATGCGTTGCCTGTTGTTTCTCTACCTCTACGACAACTATACTCCCTTTAATTTCAACCACCCTGCCTTTTTCTATCATTATCTTGCTTGCCCTTATAGTCGGCTATGGCGGACTTAAGCCCGCTCTCTGCCAGAACAGAACAGTGCATCTTTACAGGCGGCAGGCCTCCAAGAACAGCAATCACATCTTTATTAGTGATTTTTTCCGCATCCTCTATTGTTTTTCCTTTCACCAATTCCGTAAGAACAGAAGAGGTTGCTATTGCGGCGCCGCATCCAAAGGTCTCAAACTTCACATCCTCTATGATATTATCCTTTACCTTGATGTATATCTTCATAACATCGCCGCACACAGGACTGCCGACAGTTCCTTCGCCGTCAGCATCTTCTATCTTACCCATATTTCTCGGGTTTTTTAAGTGGTCGTACACCTTTTCCGTATAATCCATATCTCCTCTCCTTATTAGATATACTGTATCATCCGTTCAATGGATACCTGCGCCTTGCGCATTATATCAAAAGGGATTGTTATCTCATATATCCCTTTTTCCAACGCATCCTTAACGCTTTGCAGTGTTGTTTTTTTCATGTTATAACAAGCCCTCGGCGGACCCAAAGAATAAAAGACCTTTTCCGGATTCTCTTTGTTCAGCCGATATAAAATTCCTTCCTCTGTCCCTATAATAAATTTTGAGGACTCCGATTCCCTCGCTCTTGTCAGTATCCCCGATGTTGAATATACCCCGTCAGCCAACTCCTGAACCTTTGGCTCACACTCAGGATGCACAAGCATCTCCGCATCAGGGTGCAATGCCTTCGCTTTCAGCGCATCATCTTCAGTGAACTGTCTATGAACAACACAGTATCCGTCCCAGCATATAATCTCCTTTTCCGGCACCCTGTGTTTCACAAACCAGCATAGGTTTTTGTCCGGAAGGAAAATAACTTTTTTCGTAGGGACATTACTTACTACCTGCGTTGCATTGCCGCTTGTGCAACAAACATCTGTAACCGCCTTTACCTCTACAGATGTGTTCACATAGGATACAACCCATGCGTCAGGATGCTCCGCTCTCAGTTTTTGCGCCGCCTCTGCATCCGCCATATCCGCAAGAGGGCATCCCGCATCTATTTCAGGCAGAAGGACCCTCTTTCCCGGGGACAAAACTTTTGCGGTCTCCGCCATAAACCGCACACCGCAAAAAACAATGGTTGTTTCCTTGACTTGCGTCGATATCCTTGCGAGTTCCAGAGAATCCCCAGTAAAATCCGCTATATCCTGAACTTCGGGTATCTGATAATTATGAGCAAGTATAACCGCGTCTTTTGCTTGTTTTAGTTGTCTTATTTCCTCTGTCATCGGTTTGCTTCTTGTATGTAATACTGTATTTATTGCCATAACGGAGACATTCTCCTTAACTTCTCCACTATATTAGGCAGCGCTTCCAATACCCTGTCCACATCCCCTTCGGTATTGTGTTTCCCTAAACTGAACCTCAACGAACTATGGAGCATTATCTCGGGTATACCGATAGCGATAAGCACATGGCTTGGCTCCAACGAACCCGAGGTGCAAGCAGAACCTGAAGACGCGCATATCCCATCCAAGTCCAGATGTAGCAGCATTGCCTCGCCTTCCACCGCCTTTACACAAAAATTCAGGGTATTAGAGAGTCGTTGTTCAGGGTGTCCGTTGACAATAATCTCAGGTATGTTTTCCCTTACCCCTTGCTCTAATCTGTCCCTTAACGCCCGTATCTTCGCCTCTTCTTCCGCCATCTCGCTGACGGCTATCTCCGCCGCCTTACCCAGCCCCACAATACCCGCAACATTCTCTGTCCCAGCCCGTTTTCTTCTCTCCTGCCCGCCGCCATGCAAAAACGGGGGAAGAGTCACCCCTTTTCTTACATACAGCGCGCCAACACCCTTAGGTCCGTATAATTTATGGCAAGAGAAAGACGCCATATCCACGCCCATCTCCTTAACGGAGAAAGGGGTTTTCCCTGTTACTTGGACTGCATCGGTATGGAAATACACCCCCTTGGATTTTACAATATCCGCTATCTCCCTAATAGGCTGAATTGTCCCTATCTCATTATTTGCCGCCATTACGCTTACAAGAATAGTATCGTTTCGTATGGATTGTTTAAGGACATCTACATCCACAACGCCGTATTTATCCACAGGCAGATAGAGAACCTCATATCCTACCTTCTCCAGAAACTGGCAGGTATGAAGCACCGCATGGTGTTCTATTGATGAGGTAATGATATGCTTCCCTTTGTTCCTCAACCCAAAAGCGGAGGAGACCAACGCCCAGTTATCCGCTTCCGTGCCTCCTGATGTAAAGAAAATTTCATTCGTGTTGCAATCAAGCAGTTTTGCCAACCGTCCCCTTGCCTGTTCTATCGCCTTGTACGCATCTCTTGCCAATGTATAAATAGACGAAGGGTTGCCAAACCGCCCGCTGAAAAAAGGCGTCATCTCTTCCACTACCCGCTTGTCGCAAGGAGTAGTGGCGTTATAGTCCATATATATCATAGCGTTTTTTTTCTCCTTAAATAGATGATACCATCGCTTTTGCAGGACACCCTTTGATACACAATCCGCAGGCAATACATCTCTTAGCGTCAAAGATTACTTCATATGTTTCCCTATCCAATATAAGAGCGCCGACAGGGCATAACCCTACACAGACGGAACAGTCAGTGCATCTATCCCTTATCATCCTTATATCGCTCTCTATTAACTGGATTGTTACCCCTTTTGATTTTAGTTCATTGACCGCTTTATCCAGATTCTCCTCTGTCCCTGAAAAGGCAATCACAAGGACTCCCTCTTCCTCGGGGGAAACAAACGCTTTAAGGATATTAAAATCCAGGTCATAATCCCTGATAAGGGTGGATATCATCGGCTTATCAACGAGTATCGGCGGAAAATGCAACACAAGTTTTTTCTCCATCTTTTTATCATCCCCTTTTTAACATTATTCTTCTTTCAACGGCTTAAACTGGTATTTACTGTCAGGGCCAGGGAAATGGAACACAGGCGCTGTCAAAAGGAACTTGCCGTCTTTAATCCATTGCTTTAATATCCCCGCTATCTCCCTTGCTGTTTTATAACTTGAAAGCGAGCCGGTAGGTATCTCTTTCCCCATAAAGTTTATTTTTCCGCTTCTCAACTCTCCATAACTGACGCTTCCAAGCGTCTTGCCTGTTGAGTTCGGGTAGTCATAACTGTAGTCAACAACAGGAGCGTAGAGTTCATCATCCGATATGCTGACCCAATTCAAAATCTCTTCATTTAATATGGGGATAGGAATCCCCGCTCCGACCATCAAACTTGTTCCATACCCTGTAAGCGAGACACCCTGAAGAAACTTCGGGCTCATCTGTTTTAAGTCGCCTATGAGCGCAAGGGTAGCGCCTCCACTCACAGGGGCGCCGTTTGCCTGTCTTTTAACAGACGGGTTGTATTGAGTTCCCCACCACCCGACATACCCTATGCCCCCGCCTAAAAATATCCGTGTCCCGAACCCGATGGTCTGCAGGTAAGGGTCCTTGAACAGGGGAGAGAGTTGCCCCGCGGAACTATAATTCGCATTACCCATACGCGGTTTCAAAACGCCCATATATGTGTATATCGTCTTATCCGACAGGTTGACAGCCACATTATAGTTCTGATAACAGTTTCTGGGATTATATAAGGTCGCTTCATTTATATCTTTGATGGTGATTTTTGTTTTCAGCGATTTGTTGGGGTAGCAGTCCGTCCCGTAAGAAGACGCCTCAAGATGTATCTCTTTGCCTGCCGCTAACTCCTCTATAACATAACCGCCGCCATACTTAAACTCTCCCGGATGTTTGGTGTTCTTCGGGTCATCATCAGGCATTGCGGTAGCGCCAACATACACATCCACCGCGGCAATGCCTGTATATGCAGGAACATTATTGAGATAGACCTTACCGCCGCCCATCTTTATTTTCCTGCGGGAATGACCGAAGTTTAAGAACACGCCTGAAGAACACATAGGTCCGAAGGTCCCTGTGGTTACCACATCCACTTCTTTCGCAAGTTTTTTCGGACTTACGGTTTTTCTTAGTTCAATAATCTCTTCTGCCGTGACAACTACCGCTTCACCTTTTTGGATTCTCTCGTTTATCTCGCCTATGGTCTTCATCCCGCCTCCTTCTCAAAAAACTGACAGATACCTTTCTCCTGTATCGGGAAAAACAGCGACAATCATTTTCCCTTTGTTTTCCGTTCTTTTTGCCACAGATATCGCCGCATAGGCAGATGCGCCTGACGAGATACCGCAGAGTATGCCTTCAGTCCTTGCAAGGCGTTTTGCTGTCTCTACCGCATCATTGTCAGATACCTTAATTATCTCATCTATGACGCTTAAATTCAAAACCTTCGGGATAAAGCCGGCGCCTATCCCTTGAATATTATGTTTGCCTGCCGCTCCGCCTGAAAGGACAGCGGCAGATAATGGCTCAACAGCCACAACGGTTATCCCTCTCTTCTTTTTTTTCAGCGCCTCCCCTACCCCCGTTATGGTCCCGCCGGTGCCTACGCCAGCAACAAGGATATCAACCGCTCCATTGGTATCGCTCCATATCTCTTCCGCAGTGATTTTTCTGTGCGCTTCAACATTGGAAGGGTTGGAAAATTGCTGGGGGAGAAAGGTCTTTTTATATGTCTTACTCAATTCCTTTGCCTTGTTTATGGCGCCTTTAACACCTTTGTCCGCAGGAGTCAATATAATCTCAGCGCCGAAAAGCGAAAGAAGTTTTTGTCTTTCAACACTCATATTCTCAGGCATCGCAAGAACCAGTTTATAGCCCTTCACGGCACAGACAAGCGCAAGCCCGATACCTGTGTTCCCGCTTGTCGGCTCAATGATTACCGTATCCTTATCCAGAACGCCTCTCCGTTCCGCATCCTCTATCATACTTAATGCGATACGGTCTTTTACAGAGCCCGCAGGATTAAAAAACTCCAGTTTGGCAAACACATCCGCTACTGCCCCTTCCGTAATTTTATTCAACCGCACCAACGGTGTGTCTCCTATCAATTTTGTGATATCTTCCGCCGCCATTATCTTGTCCTTATATATACGCCGTTGTCTTTCCGTGTCCCTTAAAGTATCTCTTTCAGGTCGGCATCCGGCTCTGTTATCAATCTTAAGTCAAACTTCGTTGTAAGCGCATTTAAAATATCTTCGTTCACCCAGGCAGGAATAATCGGACCTATCCGTATCCCTCTTACCCCTAAATACAATAAACTCCATAACACTGCCACTGCTTTCTGCTCCATCCACATCAGGAAAAAAGAGATAGGTAGTTGGTTAATATCTTCTACCCCGAATAGTTCCATCAACGCCTCTATAATCTCTATCCCTACGATTGTGTCATTGCACTGCCCGACATCTATAAGGCGCGGAACGCCTTCTATGTCCCCAAAAGAGATGTCGTTGAACCGAAACTTTCCACAGGCAAGGGTTATAACGATAGTATCTTTCGGCAACAACTCCGCCAAACGCCTGAAATATTCATTCCTTTTGGCGGGACTATCACAGCCGCCTATGACAAATATCCGCTTTATCTTTCCCGCTTCCACAAGTTCCTTGATTTTCTCTTTTACAGATAGCACCGCTGACACAGAAAACCCTGTGGTCAATACGGTGTCTCCAATCTGCTCAGGCAGGTCGGGAAGCGTTTTCGCTTTTTCAATCACTTCGGAAAAATCGTAACCATCTATATGTTTTACACCCGGCAGTCCTGTAACTCCCGCTGTCCAGAACCTGTCCTTGTAATCGTCTTTCGGGATTAACACACAATTTGAACTGCCCACAATACAGGCAGGGATTTCAGAGAAGACCTTCCGCTGGTCATACCACGCCTTACCGATGTTCCCCGCAAGGTTTCCATACTTCTTTATCTTCGGATAACCGTGCGCAGGCAGAAGTTCCGAATGTGTATAGACATTGATGTCTTCTTTTTGCGCCTGCTTTAATACCTCGTCCAGCACCTTCAAACTATGCCCCGTAACTATTATTCCTTTGCCTTTTTTTGTCCCTGTCGGCACCTCTGTCGGCGCTGGCTCCCCGTATGTCCCTATGTGCGCCTTTTTCAGCAGACGCATTGTCTCTACATTAACCTTCCCCATATCCAACGCCAATTGGAGAAGTCCGTCCGCATCAAAGTTTACATTGGTAAGGGTTGTGTAAAGGATTTTTGCCAAGAATTTCTCAAGGTTGCCGTCCCTATACCCTAACTCACCCGCGTGGTAGAGATAAGCGCTGATACCCTTTATTCCAAATATCAGGTTATCCTGTAACC